>JBAUKK010000240.1:0-1511 GCA_049577645.1 Candidatus Deferrimicrobiaceae bacterium | reverse complement strand
CCCCGGTTCCCGCCCCCACGGCGGCGCCCGCCATCGCTCCGATTGCGGTCCTCTTGTACTCGGTGGTCCCGTCGGGATTGGTGGCGCACCCGGCCGGCATCATGAGCAGAACGGCCAGGGAGATGCCGAGGATCCTATGTTTATGGTTTTTCCTCATATCTGCCCCCCTTGCATGATGGGAATACACTGCCCTTTCCCCCGTCATGCGATGCCATCATACCACCCGCCCTCGCGGGCGGGCGCCGCAAAGAAGAAGGCACTTGCTCTGCGATTATTCCCCCTCATTTGGTCGATGATACCCCCCGGCGACGGTTTCCGGAAGCGGCAACGGGCAAGTCCCGCCGGTTTATCCGCATCCGGCGCAGAGAAACGCCCCGGCAAATCGTGAGACAATAAGTGTTCCAGGCCCCGGAAATGGGGGAGGAGCGGGATGAAGGTCCGGGTCGTCTGCTACGAGGGGTATCGTGCGGTGGAGACGCCGCGCGCTTTCACCATCGGGGAGCGTCGCCTCGAAGTCACCTCCGTGCACGACCGTTGGCGGGGGGAGGACCACGAATACGTGAAGCTCAACGCGTCAGACGGTAACCGGTACATCCTCCGGTACGACCTGGCCCGGGACGAGTGGGAGATCACCCTCATGGAGGTTCCCGGTCAACCCGCTGGCAAGGGAGATGCGGCAGGAAGATCTTGAAGCCGGATCCGCTCACTACAGCGGGTGACCGGATCCCGACGCTCTTTCCTTATCGATTCCCGCGGATCTCTGATAGCGCTTCCAGGATCTCCTCGATGTCCATCCGGACGGTGTGGTCGGGGTCCGCCACGCCCGCCCGGACCACCCCCTGCCCGTCGAGGACGTAGGTGGCGGGAACGGGAAGCTCCCACCGGCCTTCCCCGTTGTGTTTTTCCAGGTTGATCCCGAACTTGTCCCGGTAGAGCTCCTTTATCTCCTGCGGGACGGCGAACCAGAGGCGATACTTTTTGAGCACCTCGCTCTTTATGTCGCTCACCACGTCGATCGGGATGTCGTGCTTTTCCGCCATGGTCAGGGTGTGGTCGGGAAGTTCGGGACTAACGGCTAACAGGTCCGCCCCGAGGGACCGGATTTGCGGTAGTGCCTTGGCCAGAGCTGCCAGCTCCAGGTTGCAGTACGGTCACCACTCTCCTCGGTAGAACGAGAGGACAACCGGCCCCGCGGCAAGGCGGTCGGCAAGACGCACCGTCTCCCCCACCTGGTTGGGGAGGCTGAAACCGGGCGCCCTCTCCCCGATATGCAATCCCGCCACTCCGGAAGCCCGGATGCTCTCGACTCCCCGCTTCATCGTCGCCGCGATCTCCGGGGGGATCTGCCTGCCCGCCTTGAACTGCGCGATCTGTTCCGAAAGTTTCATGGGTCCTACCCTCCCCGTGTGTTCTCTCCCGCCCATATGGGATGCCGGGTAACTCCCGACGATTCCTGTCATGCGCGGGAAGGTCGATCCTCCTCCGCGGGGAAATCCTTTTCCGGAAGGAAA
>JBAUKK010000239.1:0-11200 GCA_049577645.1 Candidatus Deferrimicrobiaceae bacterium | reverse complement strand
GAGAAGATCTTCGCCACCCTCGCAATACGGTTCGCCGGGAGGGAAGGGGGGTATACCCGGATTATGAGAACGGGGTACCGCGCCGGGGACGGATCCGAAATGGCGATCCTCGAGTATCTGCCCGCGGAAGAGAAAGCGACGAAGGCGAAAAAAGGGAAGAAAAAAAAGAGAAAGGCCATAGTCGGCAAAGCGAAGCCGGAGACCGATGCGGCCACCGTCGCCAAACCCCCGCAGAAGAAGAAAAAGGCGACCGCAAGGAAAACCTCCCCCCCCGGGGAGCAGAAGGAGCGTTCCGAAGGGGAGAAGGGGAAACCCGTCAGAAAGCGCAGGAAGAAGGAAGAGCCCGAATAGGGCGCCGAAGAGAACAAATCCCGGGAAACGGGAATCGCAGAAAGCGGCCTTCTTGGCCGCTTTTTTTTACCCGGCAAAGGACTTTCTCCTTGACGGTATGAGAGACCGCCTATAATATGATAATGAATTTCAAATTCATTTTGGAGTTTCTTCCCCCCCTTGGAAGCCCTTCTGGAGCGAATCGACTCGGAAATTTCGGCAATCGGCGGGAAGCGAAGCAAAAGCCGGACACAGGTGATTGAAGCCTTCTTCCGGGCGGGTACGCACGTGACCGTGGAAGAACTCACCCACGCCGTCCGTAAGCGGAACCGTTCCGTGGGATATGCGACGGTATACCGAACGGTGAAACTTTTGGCCAGGCTTGACTACGTAAAAGAGATCGATTTCGGGGACGGGCAGAAGAGGTACGAGAGCAACCTCGTGGCCCATCACGACCATCTTGTGTGCCGGGAGTGCGGATCGGTCTCCGAATTCAAGGAACCGAAGATCGAAACCCTCCAGGAACAGGTGGCGAAGAAGCACGGGTTCCGGCCCACGATGCACCGGCTCGATATCTACGGATATTGCCGCCGGTGCGACCCGGCGGACCAAAAGGGAAATGACCGATGAAGGAACTCCCGGACACCGCCGCGACGGGAGCGGGAAAAATCATTCTGGTCGGCAACCCCAATGTGGGAAAGAGTGTCGTATTCGGCCAGCTTACGGGCAGATATGTGACCGTGTCCAACTATCCGGGCACCACGGTGGAGGTGTCGCGGGGAGAGGCCAGGGATCGCGGGAAATCCGTGGAGGTCATAGATACCCCGGGGGTCTATTCGCTGCTGCCCATGTCCGAAGACGAACGAGTGACCCGGGACATCCTGATGCGGGAGCCGGGGGCGCGCATCCTGCAAGTGTGCGATGCAAAGAACATGCGAAGGTCTCTCCTCATCACGATTCAGCTGGCGGAAATGGAGGTTCCTCTCATTCTGGCCGTGAACATGGCGGACGAGGCGCGGAACCGCGGGGTGATGCCGAAACTGGAGGGGATGGAAAGCAGGTTCGGGGTTCCCGCCGTGGCCACGGTAGCCGTCCGGAAGAAGGGGGTCGACCGCCTCCTGCCGCTGCTCGACTCCGCAACCTCTTCCCCCGTTCGCATCCATTACGGGAATTCGATCGAGTCCGCCATCTCCCGGATGGAACAACTGTTGCCGGCTACGACCCCGATCGGTAAACGAGCCCTTGCCCTCATGCTGCTGTGCGGGGACGATTCCCTGACGCCCTGGATTGCGGAAAATGTGGACGAGACGCACATACGGGAGATGAACGCCGTGCGGAACCGCGTCCTGGAGGAAAACGTGGCGGACATATCCTACCGGGTCAACCAGGCCCGCCTCGCGTGGGTCGACGCCCTTCTTTCCGATCTGGGGGAGGAGCCGTCTTCCGCGCGGGGGAAGGATTGGGCGCAGGTGTTCGGGAAGTACGCCATGGACCCCCTTTTCGGCATCCCGATCCTTCTTTTCGTCCTGTTCCTGGCGTACGAGTTCGTCGGGGTATTCGGTGCCGGGTTCCTCGTGGATTTCCTCGAGGAGAGCGTTTTCGGGAAAGGGATCGTGCCGGCGGCCGTATGGGTCGTGGAGAAAACGATCCCCTGGGCGTTTTTCCGGGACATGCTCGTGGGCCCCTACGGGATCATCTCCATGGCGCTCTCCTACGCGATCGCCATCGTGCTGCCGATCGTGGGGACATTTTTCCTGGGGTTCGGGATCCTGGAAGATTCCGGCTATCTTCCCCGCCTCGCGGTCATGGTGGACCGGATCTTCAAGAAGATCGGCTGCAACGGGAAAGCGGTGCTCCCCATGATATTGGGCCTCGGCTGCGACACCATGGCCACCCTTACGACCCGTATCCTGGAGACCCGGAAGGAACGCCTGATCGTAACCCTACTTCTCGCCCTCGGGATCCCGTGCTCCGCCCAGCTCGGCGTCATCCTGGGGATGCTCTCGGACATCGGCCTCACCGCGACGGTCGTATGGGTCGGCATCATCATCGGGGTGATCCTTCTGGTCGGATATCTTGCCTCCAAGGTGATCCCGGGGGATCCATCCGATTTCATCCTCGAGATTCCGCCGATCCGGGTCCCGCAACTCTCCAACCTCGGCATCAAGACGATGGCCCGCATCGAATGGTATCTTCGGGAGGCCGTTCCCCTCTTCGTGATCGGGACCCTTATCCTTTTCGTCGCCGATCGAATGGGATGGCTTCTGTATATGCAGACGGTGGCGGAGCCGATTGTCGTTGGGGCGCTGAACCTGCCCCCCAAAACCACCGAGGCCTTCCTGATCGGGTTCCTGCGACGGGATTACGGGGCCGCGGGGCTGTTCGACATGTCTCGCGCGGGGCTTCTGACCCCCCTCCAGGTCGTCGTGAGCCTCGTTACGATCACTCTCTTCATCCCCTGCCTCGCGAATTTTCTCGTCATCATAAAGGAGCAGGGAGCCAAGGTGGCGGCGGGGATGGCGGTCTTCATCTTCCCCTTCGCCGTATTCGTCGGGGCGGTTGTCAATTTCGCCTCCCGGGCACTCGGCGTCCATTTCTAGGGCGGAGATGACGTCTTGATAATCCGGTGCCCTCTTTGCCAATATGAGATTGACACCGAAGATCGCGGTTGTCATACGGGATGCCCCTTGGGGAAGAACTGCTCCCTCGTGTGTTGCCCACGCTGCCATTATTCCTTCCCCGTGCCCGAGTCAAAGGTGGTGAATTTCGTACGATCCCTGTTTTCGAAAGGATCACGGAAATGACGGAATACGCACAGGACGAAATCCTCGAGCTGGTTTGGACCCTCCGGGAGGAAGGGAGTGCCACCCGGGCTCAGCTCCTCCGGAGGACGGAAGAGGAACAACCGGAGAAGCTCATCGAAGAACTTTCCTCCGTGGGGCTGCTGGAGGCAACGGGCGATGAGGTCAGGCTCACCAAGCCCGGGGAAGAGCGGGCGCGGGTCATCATACGAAGGCACCGCCTGGCGGAGGTACTGCTCAACAACCTTTTCGATCTCGACAACATCCAGGTGGAGAGCACCGCCTGCAAATTCGAGCATATCCTCACCAAGCCGGTGACGGAAAGCGTTTGTACCTTCCTGGGGCATCCTCCGGTCTGCCCGCACGGGAGGCCGATTCCCCGGGGGGAGTGCTGCGACAAGATCCGCACGGAGATCAAGCCGCTCGTGACCCGCCTGTCCGATGCCGTGCTCGGCGAGGTAGTCCGGATCGTGTTCATCATTCCGAAATCCAGGAAGCGTCTCGAAAAACTGAGTTCCCTGGGGATCGTGCCCGGAAGCTGTATTCGGCTCCTTCAGAAAAATCCCTCCTTCGTCATGGAAATCGGGGAGACCACCGTCGCCGTCGACAAGGACATCACGGATGAGATTTACGTCAAGCGGACGTAAATTCCTCTCCCTCCTTCTGTCCCTGATCCTCCTCCGGAGCACGGGAGCGGCGCCTCCCGTGCTGGCGGAAGCTCCTCCCGAGCCCTGTATCCTGCTGAAACTGTCTGCCGTTGCGATTCCCGCCGATACGGTGAAATCCGGACTGGGAGCACTGGAGGGCCTGTTGGAGGAGAATCTCCACATCCGCTGGGTGACGCCCGTTCCAGCTGCGGAAGCCGGGCAGGAAGCGGAAGAGGCTTTTCCCGTCGCCGACGGTAAGGCGCTCGAGGCGATTTCGGCCGCTCTGGGGAAAGCGATCCGTCACATGGACAGGATGGAAACGAAAGAGGCGGCCGAGGAACTTTCCGAGGCGGAGAGGCTCGCGCGCTCTTTCCGTTTCTCCGACACCACGCGCCCATACCTCGCGGAGGTGTTCCTCCGGTGGGGAATCCTGTCCCTGTGGGAAGGGAAGGCCGGGAAAGCGGAAGAGATGCTCGCGCGCTCCCGGATTCTGCGTCCGGAATTCGATCCGGATCCGGCGATGTTTTCCCCTCTGTTCCTCGAGGCGTGGAAGCGCTCAGGCGAACGCCCCCCTCCCCAGGCGGAACTCCTGGTTACCTCCCTTCCCCCGGGAGCGAGAATCTACCGGAACGGCGAGGAGGTCGGGAGGACGCCGGGCCGGGTCCGGATTTCCAAGCCGGGTCCTGTACGGATACGCGTTCTTGCCGAAGGATACCTGCGAAGCGAGTGGGCGGGACAGATGCTTCCGGGGGATTCCGACGCGCTGGAGTTTCCCCTTGTTCGGGACAGGAACGCGGCCCTGGCAGATATGCTTTCCTCGTCTCCCGACGGGAAAGAGGCGGGTTCCCTGCTGTCCCAGATGATCGTCGAAACGGGTGCGATGCGAGTGGCCCTCCTTCTGCTTGCGCAGGGGGAGGAAGGTCCGGTGATGCGCGTCATTTCCCTGAACCAGGGGGAAGAGGAGCCGGTTTTTCTGGGGACGATCCCATGGCCCGAAAGCGGCGAAGGATACGGCCCGGTCGCCGCGACTACCGTGGAAATGCTGAAAAGCGCGGGATGGCCGGCACAAACCGGCACGGATACGGCAAAGGCTCCGTGGTATCATAAATGGTGGTTCTGGGCGCTGGTGGGAGCGGCCGCCGCAGGCGTCGCGGTGGGCATCGGGGGAAGCGGAGGCGGGGGAGATTCAGGAAGCTCCACGGGAGCCATCGGAGTGAATTTCTAGAAGGGAAGACACCCCTTGAGCCGTCGATGACATCTTTACCAAACGGAGCGGGGATCGGCGTCATCGGCGCTGGCCCGGCCGGCACGTTTTTCACCCTTCATCTTCTCAGGTGCCTCAGGGAATCGGGACGATCCGCCCGGATTACCCTGTTTGACCGGAGAACATTCGATAATTCAGGGCCGTCCGGCTGCAACATGTGCGCCGGAGCGATCGGCGTTGAGATGGTGAGGAAGATCGAACGTCTCGGGCTGCCCCTGGAGGAAAGGGTTATTCGGCGGATCGCGGACGGGTACGAGGTCCACGGCAGGGACATTTCGGTGAGCATCGTGAATCCCGGGCGCGGGACGATCTATACCGTGTTTCGGGGCGGGGGCCCGGTTGCGGACGGGGGGGACAAGAAAAGTTTCGATCAGTTCCTGCTCAACGCGACGATCGCCAGGGGAGCGGAGTTCGTCCATGAGCGGGTGGAAAGCATAGAACGTATTCCCGCCGGTTTCCGCGTGGGGACAGCCGAAGGTCAGGTCCGGGAATTCGAATTCCTCGTGGGGGCGTTCGGTGTGAACAGCGTGATTACACGGAAGCTGGCGACCGGGTACGTTCCCCCCCGGACGTGGCATACCGTCCAGGCCGAAGTGCCGGCGGACAACGATTTCATCGTGGAAAAGCTTCGGAACCGGATCCACATCATCCCCGCATGGGGGAAAGCGATCCGGTTTCTCGCGATCACTCCGAAAGACGACTTCCTCACCGTAACGGGAATCGGCGAATATGTCCGGATCGCGGATCTCGAACGGGAACGGGTGGAGAATCCGGTCCTTTCCGGACTGCTCCCTCCCGGCGCGAAAGCCCTGTGCCACTGTCACCCGAACGTGCCGGTCGGCATCGGTAAAAATCCCTTTGCGGAGCGCGTCGCTATCGTGGGAGACGCGTTCATCTCGAGATACCTGAAAAACGGGATCGAGTCCTCCTACGACACCTCCCGCATACTGGCGGAGGGAATCGTACGGTTCGGCGTTTCGGCAAAGGCATTGAGGGATCATTTCTATCGCCCGTGCATCCGGCAATTCCGCTATGATAACGTCTGGGGAAAGGCGCTCTTCGGAATCTACGAGGGAATTCTCCGTAAGGGACGACTCTCGGACGCCTTCCTCAAGTGCGTGACCACCAACGCGGCGGCGGGAAAGGGGTCACAGGCCCATATCCTGTGGTCGGTTTTCGCCGGGGATTCGCCCTACCGGGAAATCGCAAGAGAGGCGTTCACTCCCCGGTCCCTATACGAACTGTCCAGGAGTGTTCTTTTCGGGTGAGGCCGGGATGGATCACGAAAAAAAAACGTCGATGAGGACGCGCTGGCCGTTTCTGATTGTCGGCGGCTTGGTACTGCTGGCCTTCCTGTACTCCTTGTTCGGGGAAGTGGGCATCATAAGCACCCTTGATCTTCGTACAAAACAGAAGGGGCTTATCGCCGAGAACAGCAGGCTCCGCAAGGAGAACGAGCAGCTGCGGGGGGAGGTGGAGAAACTGCGCTCCAACCCTTCGTACATCGAAGAGATCGCCCGAAGGGAGCTCGGACTCATGGGCAAGAAGGAAATCGTCATCCCTCTCGACCGGAATAAGGATGCAGCTTCCCCTACCGCCCCCGTCGACGGAACGCGCCGTCCGTAAATACTTTTTTTCCGCCCTGGGGTTCCTTCATCTCTTGTTGTTCCACGTCCTTCGGTTCGGAGTCCTGCGGGACGCGGCAGCGGTATGGACGATCTCGGCATTCGTCACGGCGGGGGTCCTTCTTTTCCGCGACCTGGCGACCTCCCGGAGGGAGAGCCGCGTTCCCGACGTTCTCTCCCAGGTAGCATGGGGTGCCGCGGGCCTTCTTGAGCTTCATGCCCTGTCTCCCGGGGTATCCTCCTCCCGGCTGGTTCCCGCCGTTATTTTTCCCGCTTTTTCCTTCCTTCTCCCCGCAATTCCCGCCGGTGTATACGCTCTTGCCTCGCTCGCATGGCTCGTCTGGTCTCCCTACGCCGGGTTAGCGGGAGGAGAGACATTCACCTCTTTTGCCGCGATGGCGGCCTTGGGAACAGGGGCGGGGATTTACATCCGAGCCAGGCTGGGCCCGGGAACGGAAGGGATCGGCCCCCGGAAGCCGATCGGACCGGGTGCGTCCCTCGTTGTTTCTCCGGAGAAACCGGACGAAAACGGTGGGACGGAAAACCACGGGTCGCCAAAGGGGGAAGACCTGCTCGCCATGCGGGAGATGGAGCTGGAGGAAGGAATCCAGAGGGTACTCGAGGGGATTTTCCCGATCGCCGGGGCTGACCGGATCCTGTACGTTTCATCTTCCCACCGTAAGGGAGGCCCGCTTGTGGTGCGGCACGTTACGCCGCCGGAGAAGGGGGGTCCTCGGGTCTTTCCGGAAATACCGGAAACCTATGTCCCCCTGCAGGAAGCGATGATCTTCCGCCGGGTATTTTTCGCGGAGGGGGAGGAATCCTCCCGGTGGGGGCTTTCCCGTGACGGAAGACGGGAGCAGCCTTCCGGGGTAGCTGCCGTTCCCGTCATCTGCGAGGGAACCGAGGAGGGAGGGATCCTCGCGTTCCGGTTCGGAGCGGGCAGATGGACGGAACCGGTCGTGCCGGCACTGGAGATGGGAGCGTTTTTCATCGCCAGGGAGATCCTCGGAACACGTCGCGGATACCGGAATGACAGGTTTCTCGAAAGACAGATCGGTTTCTACCGCCTCGCCCGGACGATCGCGGAGGCGGCGGAGAAGGTCGGGGAGGACGGGACAGAGAGTGCATCGCCGCGCCGCGTGGTCTACAAAACGGCCGCAGAGCAGATCCGGCTTCAGCTCCGGGCCGACCGGGTCTTGCTGGTGGAGGCGGACGAGAGGAAGATGCGCGGACGGGTGGCGTGGGAGACAACGCAGGAGAAGGAAAAGGAGGCGGCGGGCAGAGGGGACGGGGAGAGGTCATGGGTGAAACTTGCCGGGACATACGCCGAGTGGGTGCTGAAGAACAACGTGCACAGGATTTTCTCCGGCATCAGGACGTCGCCCGGGAAACACCCTGTCCTTCCCGGGAAGTGGGAGAGGGAGGACGAGGATGCCTTCCTGCTCGTTCCCGTGGATGGTGCCGGGGGGTTTCGCGGGATTCTCGTATGCGCCTCGCGGGAGGACCGCAGCTACCACAAGGGGGACGCGGAGATGGTCAGGGATGTCCTCACGATCATGCGTATGGGGATATCCCATGCGCTCCAGATCGAGACGTTGGAGGAGCGGGCCACGAGCGACGGACTGACGGGCCTCCTGAACCAGAGGACGTTCCGGCAGCGGCTGACGAATGTCCTGTCGAGGCTCGATACCCGGTACGAATGCGCAGTAATCATGGCCGACATCGATCATTTCAAACGCGTAAACGACACATACGGACACCCGGCCGGCGACGAAGTCCTCAGGAATCTTTCGAAAATCATACAGAAAACGATACGGAAGGCGGATATGGCTGCGAGGTACGGAGGAGAGGAGTTCGTCATGTACCTCCATCACACGGACCGGGTCAAGGCCGTCCAGGTGGCGGAACGGATGCGGCTCGTCATCGAACAGACGAGATTCGATTTCGGCGGCAAGGAAGTCGGGGTAACCGCATCCATGGGAATCGCTTGCTACCCGTCCGACGGCAGAGAAAGCCGGGAACTCCTGGCACATGCCGACGAAGCCCTGTACCGTTCGAAAGAGGAGGGGAGGAACCGCACGACATTGTACCGGGAGCCGCCCTGACATTCGTATATTCGATGCCATTTATTGACAGCGCATTTCCCCCTGTGGTAATGCAAAGGCAAACCGAAGCGCAGGGGAGGCGGTATTCGATGAGACGCACCGGGACGGTGAAGTGGTTCAACGAGACGAAGGGGTACGGGTTCATCGAGCAGCAGGGAGACAAGGACGTCTTCGTCCATTACTCTGCGATACGGATGGACGGGTACAGGACGCTCCGGGAGGGCCAGTCGGTCGAATACACCGTTATGGAAACCCCGAAAGGCCTTCAGGCGGCGGAGGTCGTCTGCATGCAGTGACCCCGGTCCCGGGAATCTACCCGGAAGGCACTCGCAAGCCCCCTTCTTCAGCGCAGATAGCGCGTTAGTCGTTGACTTCCCTCCTTCCTGGCTATAACGTATTTCCTTTAAAGTCATTTTTGCATTTCGGGGAGTCTGTTGGACGTCCGCAGAATTACCGAATCCCTCATCCAGTCAGGAATAAAACGGAAATTGGAAGAGTGGGGGGTTCCGGGGGAGTTCCCCGTTTCGGTGGAGATCCCGAAGCAGGAGGAGCACGGGGATTTCGCCACGAATGCCGCCCTGCAACTGGGGGCGCATCTTTCGAGGAAACCCAGGGACGTCGCGATGGATCTCCTCGATTCCATTCGGAGGGAAGACGGAAAAGGGTGGTTCCGGGATCTCTCCGTGGCCGGGCCCGGGTTTATCAATATTGTGCTTTCCGATGACGCATGGCGGGAGGTCCTGGCTACCGCCCTGGAAAAGGGGGAACGATTCGGAGCAGGCGAGCAGGGGAAAGGGGAAAGGGTGCTGCTCGAATTCGTCTCGGCGAATCCTACCGGCCCTCTCCATGTGGGGCACGGCCGGGGAGCGGTCGTGGGGGATGCGCTGGCGAGAATCCTTGCCTTTACCGGATGCGAGGTAACGACAGAATATTACGTAAACGATGTCGGGAACCAGATCGACAACCTGGGAAAATCTTTCTACGTCCGGTATCTGCAACTTTTCGGGAAAGAGGCAACGTTGCCGGAGGACGGCTACCATGGGGAGTACCTGGTCGAACTCGCCCGGGAGTTTCGCGAAGAGGTGGGAGACCGGTACCTGGCAGTCGGGGAGGAGGAGGCGTTCCCCATTTTCCGCAGGGTTGCCTGCGACCGGATCCTCGACGGAATACGGAAAGACCTCGAGGCGTTTCGCGTCCATTTCGATCGCTGGTTCCGGGAGGGGAGCCTGCATGAAAGCGGCGCCGTCGAGGACGTCATGCGCGATTTGCGCGACCGCGGGCAACTGTACGAAGCGGGGGGGGCGGTGTACTTCAAGAGTGAATCGCACGGGGACGAGAAGGACCGCGTCCTCGTGCGCGCGGACGGCCGGACGACCTATTTCGCCTCCGACCTCGCCTACCATCGCGCAAAGTTCCGGCAGGAATTCTCGAGGGTGGTCGACATTTGGGGCGCCGACCACCACGGGTATGCTCCCAGGATCTCCGCGGCGCTTAAGGGGCTCGGAGCAGACGACAGCCGGCTCGAGATCCTGCTCGTACAGTTCGTATCCCTGATCAGGGACGGGAAAATGGTTCAAATGTCAACAAGAACAGGAAATTTTACAACTTTATATGAAGTAATAGATGAGGTCGGTGTCGACGCGGCGCGCTTCTTCTTCCTGCTTCGGCGTTTCCATTCGCATCTTGATTTCGACCTTACCTTGGCCAAGACGCGGTCGAGCGAGAACCCCGTGTATTACATACAGTACGTGCACGCAAGGATCTGCAGTATCTTCCGGGAGGCTGCCGAGCGGGGAATCGTTCTGTCAGGTACGCCGTCCTTGTCCGTACTTTCCTTGCAGGACGAGACGAACCTGATGAAGAAAGTGGCTCGATTTCCCGATGTCGTAGGAGAATCCGCGCGGGCGAGGGAACCGCACCGGATCCCCTTCTATCTGCTGGAACTGGCACGCGAGTTCCATGCGTTTTACCACAACCACAGATTTCTCGGAGAGACTGCCGAACGCACACGGGGAAGGCTGGCCCTTGCGACAGCGGTCCGGAACGTTGTCGCCACCGGCCTCTCCCTGATCGGTGTTTCGGCGCCGGAGCGAATGTGAGATATCTCTACAACAAGAAACGGGGATTTCGCAGTTCCGAAGGGGAAAGATTCCAGTTTGCCTTCTTTGTGGTCGGGGCGATCGTACTGCTTGCCGTGGCATTCGTCATCGGGCTCCAGGTCGGCCGGGTCGTGGAGAAGAATGCGGAGCGGCGCAGAAACGAGGCGAACAGGCTGGAGGGGCCGATCGAAATCGCCAAGGAAGCCGAATCGGATATCCGCAAGGATCTCGGGGTATTTGCGGAAGAGGCGGGAAACGTTCCTTCCGTACCCCCGCCAAGTGCCGACGAACACCTGAACGAGACCGAAAAAAGCCTCACCTTCCGC
>JBAUKK010000238.1:0-43756 GCA_049577645.1 Candidatus Deferrimicrobiaceae bacterium | reverse complement strand
GTCCACCTGCGCGACCCTGGTTTCGAATGGAAGGAGGACATCCAGTCGGGAACGGCGGCGGCCGCCTCGGGGGGATTTACCTCCGGGGTCTGCATGGCGAACACCAGCCCGGTGAACGACCACCCGGAAGTGACACGGTACATCCGGGAGAAGGCCGCTTCCCTGGGGACGGCGAACGTATTCCCCGTGGCCGCCGTTACGCGCGGGCAGAACGGCAAGGAGATGACCGACTTCTCGGAACTCTTCGAAGCCGGAGCGATCGCCTTCTCCGACGACGGGAGTCCGGTCCGGAGCGCGCTGGTCCTGAGGCGAGCGCTCGAATACGCCAAAGCGTTCGACTTCCTGATCATGGAACACGCGGAAGACCACGAACTGTCCGAGGGAGGAGCCGCGAACGAGGGGTGGACCGCCCACCGCCTCGGGATCCCGGGCATCCCTTCGGCGGCCGAGGAGATCGCCATCGCACGGGATATTCTGCTGGCGCGTCTTACGGGAGGGCGCATGCACATCCAGCATATCAGCACGAAGATGGGGGTCGACCTCCTTCGCATGGCGAAACGGGCGGGGCTTCGCGTAACGGGGGAAACCGCTCCGCACTACTTCACGCTGACCGACGCCGCGATCGAGGGATACAACACGCATGCGAAGATGAACCCTCCCCTGCGGGGGGAGGAGGACAGGATGGCGATCCTCGAGGGTATCGTGGACGGGACGATCGACGCCATCGCGAGCGACCACGCACCGCACGACGAGTACACGAAGCGGTGCGAATTCGTCGCCGCATCCAACGGGATCATCGGACTCGAGACCGCCCTTCCCCTGTCGATGGCGCTCCTCGCGGGAGGAAAGGTCACACCGGCGCGGCTCGTGGAGCTCCTGAGCGCAGTCCCCGCCCGCATTCTCGGACTCAAAGGGAAAGGAACCCTGCGCAAAGGCGCCGACGGCGACGTTACGATCGTCGACCCGGAGGCGGAGTGGGAGTTCCGGGAGTCGGACGTCCGGTCGAAATCGCGCAACAGCCCGTTCTTCGGCTGGAAGATGAGGGGGCGGGCGGTTGCGGTCCTCTGCCGCGGGCGCCTCACGCACTCCCTTGGTAAAGGGGTTCCCCCGGATGCCTGAGCGGAATGCGATACTCGCCCTTGCGGACGGTACCGTGTACCGCGGCGCCGCGTTCGGACACATCGGCGAAAGCGGGGGGGAGGTCGTATTCAACACCGCAATGACCGGGTACCAGGAGGTGCTCACGGATCCTTCGTACAAGGGACAGATGGTTACGATGACCTACCCCGAAATCGGGAACACCGGGATCAACATGGACGACGTGGAGTCTTCCCGCCCCTGGGTGGAAGGCTTCATCGTGCGTGAGGCGTGGCGCCTTCCCTCGAACTGGCGCCATGTGGAGACCCTCGGCGGATACCTCCGCCGCTATCACATCTGCGGGATTTCGGGCGTCGATACCCGCGCCCTGACGAGACGTCTGCGCGACGGGGGCTCGCAGATGGGCGTGCTCTCCTCCCTCGATCTCGATGAAAAGCGGCTCGTGAAAAAGGCGCTTGACCTCCCGCCGATCATCGGTCGCGACCTCGTCCGGGAGGTTACGTCGAACCGCGAAGCCCGCTGGGAGACGGGGGATTGGGACCTCGGGAAAGGATACCTCCCCGCCTCCGCGTATCGATCCCGATTCGGAAGACCACCGAAGGTGGTGGCGATCGATTACGGGATCAAGCTGAATATCCTGAGGATGCTCGTGTCCCACGGCATGGAGGTGACGCAGGTTCCTTCGGAGACCACCGCCGCGGCGATCCTGGGACGGCAACCCGACGGCGTTTTCCTCTCCAACGGCCCCGGAGATCCCGAAGGCGTCCCTTATGCCGTCCAGGCCGTACGGGAACTCCTGGGAAAGGTGCCGATATTCGGGATCTGCCTCGGGCATCAGATCATGGGGCTTGCCCTCGGCGGAAAGACGTTCAAGCTGAAATTCGGGCACCACGGGTGCAACCAGCCGGTGATGGATCTCTCGACCGGCAAAGTCGAGATCACGAGCCAGAACCACAATTTTTCGGTGGACGCCGCGTCCCTCGGGGACCGGGCCCGGATTACCCATCTCAACCTGAACGACAGAACGGTGGAGGGAATCAGCGTGCCGTCGCTGCGATGTTTCTCGGTGCAGTACCACCCGGAGGCCTCCCCCGGCCCCCACGACTCCCGCTACCTGTTCACCCGTTTTTACCGGTATCTCATCGGGGAAGGGGAACGGTAACCGGTGCCGAAGCGAACCGATCTCCGGAAAATCCTGCTCATCGGATCCGGCCCCATCATCATCGGGCAGGCATGCGAGTTCGATTACTCCGGGACCCAGGCGTGCAAGGCGCTCAAGGAGGAAGGGTATACGGTCGTGCTGGTCAACAGCAACCCCGCGACCATCATGACCGACACCGATTTTGCCGACCGGACCTACATCGAACCGATAACCCCGGCGATGGTGGCGAAGATCATCGCCCGGGAGCGTCCCGACGCTTTGCTCCCCACGATCGGGGGGCAGACGGGACTGAACATCGCCGTCTCGCTCCACGAGACGGGAGTTCTCGAAAAGTACGGCGTGGAGCTCATCGGGGCCAACTTTGACGCCATACAGAAAGCCGAAGACCGGGACCGTTTCCGGAAGGCAATGGAGACGCTTCACCTCGTCGTCCCTCGCTCGGGCTACATCCGCTCCCAGGAAGAAGCGCTCGAGGTCATCCCGGATATAGGATACCCGGCCATCATCCGTCCTTCCTTCACCCTCGGGGGTACGGGCGCCGGGGTAGCCTACAACCGGGAAGAGTACGATGACGCCGTTCGCTGGGCCCTGGATGCCTCCCCGAAGCGGACCGTCCTCATCGAGCAGTCGGTGATCGGGTGGAAGGAGTTCGAGCTCGAGGTGATGCGGGACCTGAAGGACAACGTGGTGATCATCTGCTCGATCGAGAATCTCGACCCGATGGGAATCCACACCGGCGACTCGATCACGGTCGCTCCGGCGCAGACGCTCACCGACAAGGAATACCAGCTCATGCGGAACGCCGCGATTCGCATCATCCGGGAAATCGGCGTGGACACGGGAGGAAGCAATATCCAGTTCGCCGTCCACCCTGAAACGGGGGAGATGGTCGTCATCGAGATGAATCCCCGGGTCTCCCGGTCTTCCGCGCTCGCGTCGAAAGCCACCGGGTTCCCCATAGCGAAAATCGCCGCGAAGCTCGCGGTCGGCTACACCCTCGACGAAATCCCCAACGACATCACCCGGGAGACGCCGGCCTCCTTCGAGCCCACCATCGACTATGTGGTGACCAAGATCCCCCGGTTCACGTTCGAGAAGTTCCCCCAGACGGAAGACGTGCTCGGCACCCAGATGAAATCGGTGGGGGAGGTGATGGCGATCGGCCGGACCTTCAAGGAATCCCTGCAGAAAGCGCTCCGCTCCCTCGAGACCGGCGTTTACGGGTTCGAGCCCGTGCTCCTCCCCGGTTCCGGGGACCCCGATATCCGCAGGAAAGCGATCTCGGAAAAGCTTCGGCGGCCCAATTCCCAGCGGCTGCTGTACATCGGAGAGGCGATCCGGGAAGGTTTTCGGATCGAGGAGATCAACCAGATGACCGGGATCGACATCTGGTTCCTCGAGAACATCCGGCAGATCATCGTGGAGGAGGAGACGCTTAAGGCATGGGGAGGGCGTTTCCGCGCGCTCGAAGAAGCCGCGGGAATCCCCCGCGAGGAGGCGGAGACGGTTCTGCGCGCAAAGTCGATGGGGTTCTCCGACAGAAGGCTAGGCATGTTCTTCGGGATGAGCGAGGATTCGGTCCGCAGATTCCGTCTCCGGGCGGGCATCCGTCCCGGGTTCAAGAGGGTGGATACCTGCGGAGCGGAGTTCGAGGCGTACACACCCTATTTCTATTCCTCGTACGACGAGGAGAACGAGGCAGCGCCTTCCGCCCGGAAGAAGGTGGTGATCCTCGGGGGTGGGCCGAACCGGATCGGACAGGGGATCGAGTTCGACTACTGCTGCGTCCACGGCGTCTTCGCCCTGCGGGAAGAGGGGTTCGAGGCGATCATGGTCAACTGCAACCCCGAGACGGTTTCGACCGACTACGACACTTCGGACAGGCTCTATTTCGAGCCGCTCACCAAGGAGGATGTACTCGCCATCATCGAGGAGGAGAAGCCCGAAGGCGTCATCGTCCAGTTCGGCGGACAGACGCCCCTGAAGCTCGCCGTTCCCCTCCAGAAGGAGGGGGTGCCGATCATCGGAACATCCCCCGACAGCATCGACCGGGCGGAGGACCGGGAACGGTTCAAGGAGCTCCTCGACCTGTTGGGCCTTCGCCAGCCTCCGAACGGGATCGCGCGCTCCGCCGGGGATGCGGAGGCCATCGCGAGGCGGATCGGATATCCGGTGCTCCTCCGCCCGTCGTACGTCCTGGGAGGGCGGGCCATGGAGATCGTGCACGACGAGGAGGGACTGCGGCAGTACCTCACGCACGCCGTCCAGGCGTCCGAGGAAAAGCCCGTGCTCATCGACAAGTTTCTCGAAGACGCCATCGAGATCGACGTCGACGCGATCGCAGACGGGGAGACCGTCGTCATCGGCGGGGTGATGGAGCACATCGAGGAAGCGGGGGTCCACTCGGGAGATTCCGCGTGCTCCCTCCCCCCCCATTCGATTTCCCCCGAGATCACGCAGGAGATCATCCGGCAGACCAAGGCCCTTGCGATGGAACTGGGGGTGGTGGGGCTCATGAACGTGCAGTTCGCCGTCAAGAAGGGGAAGATTTTCCTCCTCGAAGTAAATCCCCGCGCCTCCCGGACGATCCCCTTCGTAAGCAAGGCGATCGGGATCCCTCTGGCGAAGCTGGCGGCCAAGGTCATGGTCGGCCGTAAGCTTGGCGACCTCGGCCTGACGGAATACATCGTTCCGGATCACGTAAGCGTCAAGGAGGCGGTGTTCCCCTTCATCAAGTTCCCGCATGTCGACACGATTCTCGGTCCCGAGATGAAATCGACGGGGGAGGTGATGGGGATCGACTACAAATTCGGGAGTGCTTTCGCAAAATCGCAGATCGCCGCCGGAATGATGCTTCCGACCGGGGGAAAGGTGTTCCTCAGCGTCCGCGATGCCGACAAGGCCGGGATGCTTGGCCCCGCGCGGATGCTGCACGAGTGCGGATTCCGGGTCGCGGCCACAAGCGGCACAGCGGATTTCCTGAACAGGAACGGGATCCCGGCCGAACCGATCCTGAAGATCAACGAGGGGCGCCCCCACGTCGCCGACCTCATCAAGAACGGGGAGATCGCCCTCGTCATCAACACGCCCCTGGGCGCGCAGTCGAAAGCCGACTCGTATTACATCCGGCGGACCGCGCTCGTCTACAACATCCCGTACGTCACGACGCTTGCCGCGGCGAAGGCGGTGGCGCAGGCGATCCTTCACGTGATCGACGAAGACCTCTCCGTCCGGAGTCTGCAGGAATACCACGGGGTCCGCGAGCGGCAGGCACGGGACGGCGTGCGAGGCGGCGGAACCGGGCGCTAACGGGTGCCGGATACCCCCCCCATCCAGTACGTCAAGGGAGTGGGGCCCCGGCTTGCCGAAAAACTTGCCGCCCGCGGCATCCGGACGCCGCATGACGCTCTCTTCTTCTTCCCTAAAGCGTACGAGGACAGGAGACGAATCGTCCCCTTGCGGTCGGTACGGCCCGGCATGACCGTACCCGTGAAGGGGCAGATTCTGTCCGTGCGCGGCGGCGGGAAAGGATGGGGGGGCAGTCGCTTCCTCGAAGTGGTAATATCCGACGGAACCGGCCGCCTTTCCGCCAAATGGTTCCACGCCCGGCCTTCGCTTAGGGAACGGTTTCAGGTAGGTGGGAGTATCGCCCTGTGCGGACCGGTTCGTCTCTTCCAGTTCCAAAAGGAGATGCACCACCCCGAGATTCTCGCGGACGGAGACGAGGAAGATCCGGTGAACATGGGACGGATCGTACCGGTATACCCTGCCATCGAGGGGATTCCGCCGCGGACGCTCCGAAAGATCCAGTGGGAGGTCGTCCGGAAATACGCTGCAGCGGAGACGGAATTCCTTCCCCGGTGGATACTCGAAGCCGCCGGGGTTCCTCCGGTGAACGAGTCGCTCCAGACGCTGCACTTTCCCCCTCCGGAAAAGGACGCGGAAGCGCTTCTTTCCTTTTCCTCCCCCCCCCAGCAGCGTTTGATCTTCGGGGAGCTGTTTTTCATCCAGTGGACCCTGGCGATGCGCCGGTCCGGGGTGAGGAAGGAGGCGGCGGAGCCCTTGCCGTGGGACAGGGAGATCGTGACGGAGATCAAGAAACGGTTGCCTTTCCGGCTGACGGAGGCCCAGAGGCGGGTCCTGAACGAAATTCTCAGGGACATGTCCCTTCCCCATCCGATGCACCGACTTCTGCAGGGAGACGTGGGGAGCGGGAAGACGATCGTTGCCTGGGTCGCCGCGATGGTCGCCTGGAGGAAGGGGGCCCAGACGGCCCTCATGGCCCCCACCGAAATCCTCGCGGAACAGCATTTTCGCCGTTTTACCGCCCTCTGCCGGGGCCTCCCCGTCCGGATCGTCCTGCTGACGTCCGCGCTTTCGGGGAAGGAGAGGGAAAGGGCGCGGGAGGAGATCCGGGAAGGGAAGGCGGACGTGGTGATCGGGACCCACGCCATTATCCAGGAGGGGGTCGAGTTCCGTGAGATGGCGCTTGGGATAATCGACGAGCAGCACCGGTTCGGCGTCCTGCAGCGGGCGGCCCTCCGGGGGAAGGGAAGGATGTCGCCCCACCTCCTCGTGATGACCGCCACCCCGATCCCCCGGACGCTGGCGATGACGCTGTATGGAGACATGAACGTTTCCGTCATCGACGAGCTGCCCCCCGGCAGGACCCCGGTGAAGACAAAGGTGGTGACGGAGGGAAAGAGGAGGGAGACCTGGGAGAGGGTGCGAAAGGACCTGGAGGAGGGAGGACGTGCCTATATTGTCCTTCCCCTCGTGGAGGAGTCGGAAAAACTGACGCTGCGCGACGCAAAGGCGACGTACGAACGCGTCCGGAAGACCCACCCGGGAACAGGGGTCGGCCTTCTGCACGGACGAATGAAGGCCGACGAGAAGGAAACCGTGATGCGCCGGTTCCAGAAGGGGGAGGACCGGATCCTGGTCTCCACGACCGTCGTGGAAGTGGGCGTGGACGTCCCGGAGGCCACCGTGATGATGGTGGAGCACGCGGACCGGTTCGGACTCTCGCAGCTCCACCAGCTCCGTGGGCGCGTGGGGAGGGGGAGCCGCCCTTCCGTCTGCTTCCTGATGGTCGGGGAAGGGCAGGGGGAGGACGCGACCGCGCGCCTTTCCGTGATGGAAAGGACGAACGACGGTTTCCGGATCGCCGAGGAGGACCTGAAGATTCGCGGCCCCGGGGATTTCGCCGGCGTGCGGCAATCGGGGGTTCCCGACCTCGTTTTCTCCGACATCGTCCGGGACGCGCGGATCCTCGCCCGGTCCCGGGAGATCGCCGGTATGCTCCTCGATCGGGACCCGGACCTGTCCCTCCCCGAGCACGCGGGGCTCAAACGATGGATGGAAAGCAAGGAATCCGCCATTTCCCTTCACACCTCGGGATGACGCCCCAAACGGGAATCGCACAATAATTACCTAAGACGACGCCTACGCCAACTCCTACAACCTCGACCGGGGGTGGGTGCGAACGTCTCTTTTCCCAAGGCCGTGCGAGGGGGGTGTCCTCGGAAAACTGGCGGCGATTCGCCACCGGTTTCCGCGAAATACTCCCCCTGTATCATCAAGGCCAGCCAACCGCGGAAATTGACTTATCCGGCCAGATTCATTAACATATCTTGTTTATAATTCGCCAGGAGACCGCACATGGAGGAATTCCCACGGATCAAGCGGCTTCCCCCCTACGTTCTGGCCGTTGTGACCGATCTGAAGGCGAAAATGCGCAGGGACGGGGAGGACATCATCGACCTCGGGATGGGAAATCCGGACCTCCCGACGCCGAAACATATCGTCGACAAGCTGATCGAGGCCTCCCGGAACCCGCGGAACCACCGTTATTCGGCATCCCGCGGGATTCCGAAGTTGCGACTCGCTATCTGCAACTATTACAAGCGGAAGTTCAACGTGGAGCTGGATCCGGATACGGAAGCGATCGCCACCATCGGCGCCAAGGAGGGGCTTTCGCACCTTGTCCTGGCCATCATGGGGCCCGGGGACATCGCCCTGGTCCCGAATCCCACCTATCCGATCCACTCCTACTCCGTGGTTATCGCGAATGCGGACGTGCGGTCGATTTCACTCACGAGCGGAGAAGGGGACTTCCTGGACCGGACCCGACGGGCGATGAAGACCATCTGGCCGAAACCGAAGGTCCTGATCCTCTCCTTTCCGCATAACCCGACGACGGAAGTGGTCGACCTCGAATTCTTCCGGCGGATCGTGGAATTCGCAAAGGAGAACGAACTCCTCGTCATCCACGACCTTGCGTACGCCGATCTCGTATTCGACGGGTACAAGGCCCCTTCCATCCTCCAGGTCCCCGGGGCGAAAGACCTGGCGGTGGAGCTGTACTCCATGTCCAAGGGATACTCGATGCCCGGGTGGCGCGTCGGATTCGTCGTGGGGAACAAGCGGATGGTAGGTGCCCTGGGACGCATCAAGAGCTATCTCGACTACGGGATGTTCCAGGCCATCCAGATTGCCGCCACCGTGGCCCTGAACGGCCCGTACCGGGTGGTGGAGGAAGCGGTGGAAATCTACCGGAAGCGGAGAGACTGCCTCGTGGACGGCTTCTCCCGGATCGGATGGAATTTCCCGAAGCCTCAGGGGACGATGTTCGTCTGGGCCCCTCTCCCCGAGCTTTTCCGGGCGCAGGGATCGATCGAGTTCTCCAAGATGCTGCTGACCCGTGGGAAAGTGGCGGTTTCTCCCGGCGTCGGGTTCGGGGAGCACGGAGAGGGTTTCGTGCGGTTCGCCCTGGTGGAGAACGAGCACCGGATCCGGCAGGCGATCCGGGGTGCGAAGGCCGTCCTGCAGGCGCCCGTCAAGTTGAAGGCCAAATGACGCATGCGATCCGGGAAATCGGAGTGGGGATCATAGGCTTCGGGACCGTCGGCTCCGGGACGGCCCGGCTTCTCCTGGAAAACGCCGATCTTCTTCGGCGGCGGGTGGGGGTACCGATCCGGCTGGTGCGGGTGGCCGACGTCGACATCGAACGGGACCGCGGGGTATCGCTTCCCGACGGTCTTCTGACCACCGAGGGCGCGGAGGTGGTTCAGGACCCGGCCGTCCACATCGTGGTCGAGCTGGTGGGGGGAACGGGCGCCGCCCGGGAGTTCCTTCTCGAGGCGATCCGGCGGGGGAAATCCGTCGTGACCGCCAACAAGGCGCTTCTGGCCGAGCACGGGGAGGAGATCAGCCGGGCGGTAAACTCCGCCGGAGTCGACATCGGATTCGAGGCCAGCGTCGGAGGAGGGATCCCCATCATCCGGGCCATGCGGGAAGGTCTTGCCGCCAACCGGATCAACGAGATCTACGGGATCGTCAACGGGACGTGCAACTATATCCTCAGCCGGATGACCGACGAGGGAAAGGAGTTCTCGGACGTTCTGGGGGAGGCCCAGTCGATCGGTCTCGCGGAGGCCGATCCGTCCTTCGACGTGGACGGGATCGACTCCGCCCACAAGCTGTCCATTCTCGTTTGGCTGGCCACCGGGGGGAGCGTTCCCCTCGAGAATATCTACGTCGAGGGGATCCGCGACGTCTCCGCGCAGGACATCGCGTTCGCGCGCGAGTTCGGGTACACGATCAAGCTGCTTGCCATCGCGAAACAGCGGGGGATCGGCATGGAGGTGCACGTCCACCCGACGATGATCCCATCCGAACACCTGCTCGCCACGGTCGGAGGCGCATATAACGCGATCTACGTGAAGGGGGACTTCGTCGGATCTTCGCTGTACTACGGGCAGGGTGCCGGAAAGCTCCCGACGGCATCGGCGGTGGTGAGCGACATCATCGAGATCGCGCGCAACCTCGGGAAGGGGATCACCGGCCGGATCCCGCCGAGCGGCTTCCACAACCAGCTTCCCGGCAAGGGAACCCCGGTGTTCCCTTTTACCGACGTGGACTCCGAGTACTATCTTCGCTTCCAGGTGGTCGACAAGCCCGGCGTTTTATCCAAGATCGCCGGGGTCCTGGGGAGTCACCAGATCAGCATCTCCTCCGTCATCCAGAAGGGGCGGAGGGAAGAGAGCGCCGTGGCGATCTTCATCGTCACCCACCATGCGAAGGAAAAGGATATGCGGGCCGCCCTCGAGGAGACCGACCGGCTCCCCGTTGTCCTCGACAGGACGCGCATGATCCGGATCGAAAACAACCTGTAACCTCGATAAGGGAACCGTCCTATGGGCCGGAAAGGAATCATACACAGGTACCGCGATCTTCTGCCGGCCGTACCCGACGAATGCGTGGTGACCCTTCTCGAGGGGAACACCCCGCTCGTGCCCGCGCCGACCCTGGCGCGCTCCATCGCCCCGGGGACGGAGATCTACCTGAAGTACGAGGGGCTGAATCCGACCGGCTCGTTCAAGGACCGCGGGATGACGATGGCGGTTTCGATGGCCAAGGCGAAGGGGGCGGACTCCGTGATCTGCGCCTCCACGGGGAACACGTCCGCCTCCGCGGCGGCCTACGCGGCGAGGGCCGGGATGAAGGCGTTCGTTGTCATCCCGGATGGGAAAATCGCGCTCGGGAAGCTTTCCCAGGCGATGATTCACGGAGCCCACGTCATTCAGGTGTTGGGAAACTTCGATGACGCACTGGGACTCGTCCGAGAGATTTCCCGGGAGTATCCGGTGACCCTGGTCAACTCGGTCAATCCGTACCGTATCGAAGGGCAGAAGACCGCCGCTTTCGAGATATGCGATGTGCTGGGAGACGCGCCGGACTGCCACGTTCTTCCCGTGGGAAACGCGGGAAACATCACCGCGTACTGGGCGGGCTACCAGGCATATCGGGAGGCCGGGCGATCGGGACGTCTCCCCAGGATGCTGGGGTGGCAGGCCGAGGGGGCCGCTCCCATCGTCCGGGGACGCCCGATCCGGAAGCCCGAGACGGTCGCGACCGCCATCCGGATCGGAAACCCGGCATCCTGGAAGGAAGCCGAGGCGGCGCGAGACGAGTCGGGAGGTCTCATCCGGATGGTCAGCGACGCGGAGATCCTCGAGGCGTACAAGCTCGTGGCGGAGACCGAGGGGGTTTTCTGCGAACCTGCGTCGGCGGCGTCGGTCGCCGGCGTGATAAAATTGGGCAGAGAGTCGTATTTCCGCAACGGGGAGCGGATCGTCTGCACCCTGACCGGGCACGGACTGAAGGATCCGGACAACGCGATCGCCCAGTCCGTGGAGCCCGTCACCATCCCATCGGAGATGACGGAGGTCCTGAAGGCCCTCGGTTTCTGAAAGAGAGGCAACGTGAGCCGGAAATTCATCATTCTCATCGGTGACGGAATGGCCGACTGGCCGATTCCGTCCCTCGGGGACAGAACACCTCTTGATGCGGCGAACAAGCCACATATGGATTTCATGGCCTCCCGGGGAGCGCTGGGCACGGTACAGGTTGTCCCGAAAGAGATGTACCCGGGAAGCGACGTGTCCAACCTGAGCATTCTCGGGTACGATCCGCGCGAGGTGTACACGGGGCGCTCTCCGCTCGAGGCCGCCTCCATGGGGGTGGACCTCGGACAGGACGATGTCGCCTTCCGGTGCAACATCGTCTGCCTCGAGAACGACGGGGCAGACACGGAGATGGGAGATTACTCCGCCGGTCACATCACGACACCCGAGGCGGCGGAACTGCTGGAGGCTCTCCAGAAACAGGTGAACGACCGGGGATGCGGCGTCTGCGAAGGATCCGCCGTACCATCTCTCGTCGACACAGTGGGAAAGGGGGCCATGGACAGCGGCGTCCGGTTCTACCCGGGGGTTTCCTATCGCCATCTCATGGTTTGGCCCGGGGGGTACGATGCCATGGAAACGGCCCCTCCCCATGACCTCCACGGGAAGAAAATCACCGACTATTTGCCGAAAGGGGACGGTGCGGAGTTCCTGCTGGAACTCATGGAAATATCGAGGGAGATCTTCCCCGGCCATTCAGTGAACCGGAAGAGGATCGAGGCCGGCAGGCCGCCGGGAAACGCCATCTGGCTGTGGGGGCAGGGAAAGACGCCCCGGATGGAGACGTTCCAGGAGAAGTACGGACTCAAGGGGTCCGTGGTGGCGGCGGTCGACCTCATACGAGGGATCGGGGTGTATGCGGGACTGGAGACGGTAACCGTCCCCGGCGCCACGGGGTACATCGATACGAATTTCCGAGGGAAAGCGGAGTACGCCCTGCGGGAACTGGACAGCAAGGACTTCGTCCTGATCCACGTGGAAGCTCCCGACGAAGCAGGGCACAACGGGAGTGTTCCGGACAAGATCCGGGCGATCGAGCGGATCGACGAGGAGATGGTGGGACCCATCCTTGCCCGTGCCAGAGACAAGGGCGACCTGACCGTTCTGGTGCTGCCCGACCATCCGACGCCGGTGGCGATCCGGACCCACTCGCAGGAGCCGGTGCCTTTCATCTTCTATCCCGCCCCGCCCGGTCTATCGTCTTTCCCGGGGAAGCGGTACACCGAGGCGGATGCGAAAGAGACGGGACAGTTCCTGGACGCCGGGACACGCCTCATCGACTACCTTCTCTCGGAAATAGACGCGTAGGTGGCGATGGAGAAGGTCGCCAAGGTCCGGGTGCTCTTCGCGGACACCGACGCCATGGGGATCGTCTACTACGCGAACTATTTGAAGTGGTTCGAGACGGGGCGGGTCGAGCTCATGAGGAGGCTCGGAATGGCCTACCGGGAGCTTACCGGGATCGGGGTTCACCTGCCGGTCACGGAAGCATCCGTGCGGTATCTCGCGCCGGCGCGCTACGACGATTTTCTCGATATTCATGCGGAAGTTCGGGGATTCCGGCGGGCCAGCATCACGTTCGGATACCGGATCGAGAGGGGGGACGGAGCCCTGTTGGCCGACGGGTCAACCGTTCACGCCTTCACGGACGGCGACGGGAAGATCGTCCGCGTTCCCGGGCTGTTCCTCGAGAAGACGGGAATCGGCCGATCAATAACCTTGAAAGGGGGTAGCCGTGGAACGAAACCTGGCACTTGAGGTGGTGCGTGTGACCGAGGCGGCCGCACTGGCGGCGGCGAGACTGATGGGACGCGGAGACAACATGGCCGCGGACCAGGCCGCCGTCCAGGCGATGCGGAGCGCCTTCAATGCCGTACAGTTCAGAGGCCGGGTCGTTATCGGGGAAGGGGAACGGGACGAGGCCCCGATGCTCTTCATAGGGGAGGAAGTCGGTGCGTCCGACACTCCGCGCGTCGACATCGCCGTCGATCCGCTCGAAGGGACAACTATTGTCGCCACCGGGGGGAACAACGCGCTCGCGGTCATCGCGATCGCCGAGGAGGGGGGATTTCTCCACGCCCCCGATACCTACATGCAGAAGCTGGCGGTAGGCCCCAAGGCAAAGGGGGCGATCGACATCACCGCCACCCCGACCGAGAACCTGCGTTCCATCGCGAAGGCCCTGAAGGTGTACATCGAGGACCTGTGCGTCGTGATCCTGGACCGGCCGAGACATCAGGAGCTGATCCGGGAGTGCCGGTCCGTGGGGGCGCGAATCAAGCTGATCGGCGACGGGGACGTGGCGGGCGCCATCGCGACCGCGAAGGACGGCACCGGAGTCGATGTCCTGATGGGGATCGGAGGAGCCCCGGAAGGGGTCCTGGCCGCCGCAGCGCTCAAATGCATGGGGGGCGATTTCCAGGGGATCCTCAAGTTCCGCAACAAGGAGGAAACGGAACGCGCCAAGACCATGGGGGTGGAAGACGCCAACAAGGTGTATCAGCTGGAGGACCTCGCCCGCAGCGATGTCATGTTCGCCGCGACCGGCGTCACCTTCGGAGACTTCCTGAAAGGGGTCCGGTTCTTCAGCGGTGGGGCGAACACCTACTCGATCGTCATGCGTTCGAAGTCCCGGACGGTCCGCCACATCGAGACGACGCATTATTTCGAGTTCAAGCCGAAATACGACTGAAGGGCAAGGGGAACGATGAAGGGAACCGCCGTCAAGGCCACGGGAAGGATCGAGATCGACCGGGACGGGTGCAAGGCATGCGAGCTTTGCATCCCGGCCTGCCCGAGGGGCTGCATCGAAATGGGGAACCGGGTCAACCGCCGGGGATACGCCACGGCGGTCTTCGCACGCCCCGACGACTGCACGGGATGCGCGATATGCGCGGAAGTCTGCCCTGACGTCTGCATCCGGGTGTGGCGATGACGCTTCCGCCCACCGGGGTCCGCCGGGAGCTGATGAAGGGGAACGAGGCGGTCTGTGTGGGGGCCATCGCGGCCGGATGCCGTTTCTACTACGGATACCCCATCACTCCCCAGAACGACATCCCGGAATACATGTCCGCCCACCTTCCGCCCATCGGGGGGATGTTTCTCCAGGCGGAGAGCGAGATTGCCACGATCAATTTTCTCCTGGGGACCTCGGCTTCGGGCAAACGGGTCATGACATCCTCGTCGGGGCCGGGGATATCCCTGATGCAGGAGGGGCTCTCCTACATGGCCGGCTCGGAGCTCCCGGCCGTGATCGTCAACATCTCCCGCTCGGGACCGGGGCTGGGCGGAATCGCGCCGTCCCAGGGGGACTATTTCCAGGCGGTCAAGTGCGGAGGGCACGGCGGGTATAAGATGCCGGTGCTCGCGCCGCACTCCGTGCAGGAAATGTACTCCCTGACCATGCTCGCATTCGACCTGGCGGACAAGTACCGGAACCCGGCCATGGTCCTGGGCGATGCCATCATCGGGCAGATGAAGGAACCCTTCGTCCCCACTCCGTACCTCTCCACGGTCCCGGCGGAGAAACCGTGGGCGCTGACCGGTTGCGCAGGTCGTCCGCGTCAGTACGTGAAGTCGCTCTACCTCGGGGAAAAAGAGATCGAAGCCCATAACTGGAAGCTTCACCGGAAATACCGCCGGATGGAGGAGGAGGAAGTCCGCTTCGAGCCGTACCACATGGACGGGGCCGGCATCGTGATCGTCGCTTTCGGGACCGCCGCGCGGGTGAGCAAGACGGCGATCCAGTGGGCCAGGAGAGAGGGGTACCCGGTGGGGATGCTCCGCCCGATCACCCTTTTTCCCTTCCCGTCGCGTGCGGTGGACGAGGCCGCCGCGAGGGCGGACGTCGTTCTCGTGATCGAGATGAATACGGGGCAGATGCTCGAGGATGTTCGGATGAGCACCCGGCACCACGACAAGATCCGGTTCCTCGGGAAACCGTGCGCCATGCCCACACCCGAGGAGATCCACCAGGAGATCCGGCGTCTGGCCGGGGAGACCGCCCTGGAGACGGGAAGCGTACGATGAAGGACGAAGCAAAGGAAACGTTCCCCAGGCAAGTCTTCAAAAGACCCGACAGCCTCGTGGACGTCCGGACCCATTTCTGCCCCGGATGTCACCACGGGATCGCCCACCGGATTCTCGCGGAAACGATCGATCATTTCCATCTCCGCGAGAACACGATCGGTGTCGCCTGCGTGGGATGCTCGGTGTTCCTGTACGACTACATCGACGTCGACGTGGCCGAGGCCCCGCACGGCCGCGCTCCGGCGGTGGCGACGGGAGTCAAGCGCGCCCAGCCGGACAGGTTCGTGTTCACCTACCAGGGGGACGGCGACCTCGCCGCGATCGGAACGTCCGAGATCATCCACGCCGCGAACCGGGGCGAGAACATCACCGTCCTCTTCGTCAACAATACGACATACGGGATGACGGGGGGGCAGATGGCCCCGACCACGATGCTCGGCCAGAAGACGGCGACCTCTCCGTACGGGAGGGAGTTCCGCAACGACGGATACCCCATCCGGATGGCGGAGCTTCTCGCCACGCTCGAGGGGACGGCGTACTCCGCGCGGGTCGCCACGAGCACCCCTGCGCAGATCCGTCAGGCGAAGGAGGCGGTGAAAAAGGCGTTCGGGATGCAGATCCGGGAAATGGGGTTTTCCCTCGTGGAGTTTCTTTCCACATGCCCTACCAACTGGGGGATGAAGCCGTTCGACGCGCAGAAACGCGTGCTTGGCGAGATGTCGGAGTATTTCCCCCTCGGGGTGTACAAGGAGCGAAAGCAGGCGGACTTCGTATGACCACCGACGTTATCATGGCCGGTTTCGGCGGGCAGGGAATCCTGATGATCGGAAATCTCCTCTCCCTTGCGGCGATGGAGGAGGGAAGAGGCGTCACCTGCTTTCCCTCGTACGGGGTGGAGATGCGGGGGGGCACGGCGAACTGCACGGTCGTCGTCTCGGACGGGGAAATCGGATCGCCGGTCGTCGGATTTCCGAAATCGTGCGTCATCATGAACGGCCCTTCCCTCGAAAAGTATCTTCCCCTCGTGCAGGCGGGGGGAAACCTGATCGTCAACAGGTCGCTCGTCGACCCCGCGAAGATCACCCGGGCTGACCTGAACGTGCTGTCGATCCCCGCGAACGACATCGCCCGGGAGACCGTAGGAAGCCAGCAGCTTGCGTCGATGGTGGCGCTGGGCGCGTACGTCGGCGTGACCCGCGTGGTGAGCATGCAGACCCTTTTCGACTGCCTCCCGAAAGTCGTGTCGAAAAAGTACGAGCGGTTCTTACCGCTCAACGTAACCGCCCTGAAGGAGGGGGAATCCTTTGCCGGAAATCACCCGTGACGAGTCCATGGATGACCTGCTGTCCAAGATCGCCGAGGAGTCCGGCGATTTCGCCCCCGCCGCAGGGGACCCCGAGGTGCAGGTGGGGGACCACATCCGGAAATTCCGCGAGGCCAAGGGAATCACCCTCCAGCAGCTTGCCGAAAAAACGGGCTTTTCCTCCGCGCTGATCTCCCAGGTCGAGAACCGCATGGTGTCGCCTCCCCTCGGAACCCTCGTGAAGATCGCCAACGCATTCGACACCTCGGTTTCGGCGTTCATCGGGGGAAAGGAGGAACGCGCGTTTTCGATCGTGCGGAAGGAGGATCGAACCACCGTTTCCCGGGTGGGGCTGAAGGAAGGCGGAAAATCCGCCTACACGTACGAGGCGCTCGGTGCCGGGAAGGCGGGGAGGAAGATGGAGCCGTTCCTCGTCCGCCTCCGGCCGCTCCTCGAGCGCAACGTGGTACGGAACTCCCACGAAGGGGAAGAGTTCCTCTTTGTCCTTTCGGGAAAGGTGGAAGTTTTCCTGGACAAGTACTCCGACGTTCTTTCCGAGGGGGACTGCATCTATTACAATTCGACCATTCCCCACCATGTCCATTCCGCCGAGGAGAAGGAGGCCCTTATCCTCGCGATCCTCTACCAAGGGGAAGTAGCCGGCGTGTCCTTCCCGCAGGGGTAGGCGATGTCTTCCGGGGTGGAGTGGGCCTGCCGGTTCGCCACGGAAGTATGCCGCGACCCGGAGCACGCGGTATCCCGGTGGAAGTCCCTGTCGGGCCGGAGAGCGGCGGGATGTCTCCCGATCCACATCCCCGAGGAGGTTCTGCACGCCGCGGGGATGTTGCCGGTCACCGTCTGGGGAAACGAATTTGTCCCCTATCCCCCCGCGGATACCCCCCCCTTCGGATGTTCCCTGGCGGGCGGCGTCGCCTCCGCCATCCGCTCCGGAAGGTGGGGGGAAATCGACGCCTGGGTCTTTCCGTCGGCCTGCGAGGCCTTCCCGGGCGCCTTCGATTCCCTCCTGTCTCCGATAGACGGGCGTCCCCGGTTTCCCTTCGCCCACCCCGTCCCGGCGAACGCACCCGGGGCGGCGGAAGAACTCCTCGACCGGGTGGAGGGCTTTCGCGAGTGGGCGGGGCGGATCTCCGGGAGGGAGGTGTCGGAGGGCGCGCTGGAAAAGTCCGTCAGGGAGTATAATCGGAACCGGAGTGCCTTTGCCCTTCTCGAGGAAAGGATGCGGGAATCGGCGGGATCCTTCTCCGGCACGGAATTTCTTGCGCTCGCCCGGTCGGGAATGGTGCTCCCCAAGGAGGCACACACGGAAATCCTGAGAGCAGCGCTTTCCCGGTCGCGCACGGCCTTGCGGCCGGTGCGGGCGAAGGTGTTTCTGAGCGGCGTTATGGCGACGACCCTGGTGGTGAAAGCGATAGATGCGGCGAAGGGCGCAATCGTGGGGAACGACCTGGCCCTCGGACACCGGTACTATTCCGGGCCGGCGGACGAGGCAGGAGACATGCCGTTGGCCCTGACCCGCAGGCACCTGCGCAAGGGTACATGCTCTTCACCGCACGGGTGCGGTCCGACCCGACCCGGAACCCTCTTCCGGAGATTTTCCGAATCCGGCGCGGACCGGCTGCTTCAGCTCCGAATCCGACCGTGCGAACCGGGATCCGGGCAGATCTTCGACCTGGCGGGCGAAGCCCGGGATCGCGGGGTTCCGTTCCTTTGCCTGGACATCGACCGGGACGCCGGAAAGGGCGCTTCCGCGAAGGCTCGAATCGCGTCCTTCGTCACCCAACGGAAAACCAAAACGGATCAGGGGAGGAAAGGATGATAAGAGCGCTGTTGCGGCGGACGACTCTGTTGGCCCTCCTCATGGCCATCGGAATTCCGACGGTATCTCATGGATTCGACCTGGGGGAGAAGGCCGAGATCCTCTACCGGGAAAGGGAAGATCCCGGGAAGGCAGCCGAGGCGATCGCGGCGTACGAGGATCTTCTCAAGGAGGGCTCGGCGGATTACGAGGTCCTTTTGCGTCTGTCCCGCCTTCATTACTGGGTCGGGCAGATCCTCGAGTCGAAGAATGAAAAAGAGGCCCTCGAACACTACGCCAGGGGGAGGGAGTACGGAAAGAGGGCATCCGAGGCGGCTCCGGAGGAACCGGGAGGATATTTCTTCGAGGCGGCAAACCTGGCCCGGCAGAACAATCTCAAAGGGACGTTTTCCAACCTGTTCGGGATCAGCACGGTGCGCAAGCTGAACGAAAAGACGGCATCTCTCGATCCGGAGTATTTCTATCGCGGGACCGACCGGTTTTTCTGCGCCTTCTATACCAAACTGCCGGGACTCCTCGGCGGAAGCACCACGAAGGCGATCGAGTTCGGAAAGCGCGCCGTCAAGGCCTTTCCGAATTATGCCGGAAACCGGTATTTCCTCGCGGAAGCGTACGTAAGGGACGGGAAGAACGATCTTGCCAGGAAGGAACTCGAGGCCGCCGTCGTTCTTTCCGACAGTGAGCTTTCGGATGTCGTTCCGGAGCAGCGAATGGAGAAAAAGCGGGCCGAGGCGTTGCTGAAACGGATCGCCAAATAGATTTCAAACTCCGTTTCCGAAACAGCAACGAGGATATACATATAGATTCAAGATGTTACAATCAATTTTCGCACAAGGGCCGGAGAGCTTCTTGACAGCAAGGTTCTGTTCCGATACGATTTTGCCAGTTAACGTAAGGTGGCAATATGACCCCCCCCGCGCAGGTGCAGAAAACCTATTCCATCGGCGAACTGGCCGGGAAGGTCGACCTGTCCCAGCGGACGATCCGGTATTACGAGGAGATCGGACTTCTCCACAGCGTCCGCAGGATCGATAACGGGAAACGGATCTACACCGACGACGACGTCCGTCGTCTCAAATTCATCAACCGGCTCAAGGTTCTCGGGCTCTCCCTGGCGGAGATGGTCGAACTGGAGAAGGTCTACCGGACCCAGAGGAACAACCGGGAGATCCTCCCGAAACTGCTCGCGATCCTGGATGAGCGGGCGGTCCAGATCGACGACCGGATCAGCCAGCTGGTCGCCCTGAAGACGGAAATCCGAGAGTACCAGGCCCGGCTGCGCGGAAAGATGATGCAGGAGACGATGGGCGGGGACACTCCTCATGGGCGGGGACACTCCTTCAACCGTTCTACCGACAACCTCAAGGAGCGTTTCCCGGGAACCTCGAGGAATGTCCCCGGAAAACGGGACAGGCAAAGGAGAAACCGATGAAGGAAGTCGTCATCACGAGCGCGGCGAGAACGGCCGCAGGAAGCTTTCTCGGAAGCCTTGCCGACATCCCGGCGCCGAAGCTCGGCGCGGTTGCGATCGCCGAGGCGGTTTCCCGCAGCGGGATCAAAAAGGAAGAAGTGGAACAGATCATCATGGGGAACGTCCTGCCGGCCGGCGTGGGACAGGCACCCGCGCGCCAGGCGGGGATCTTCGCGGAGATCCCCGTATCGGCGGGAGCGATGACCATCAACAAGATGTGCGGATCGGGACTCAAGGCCGTGATGCTCGCCGCCCAGGCCGTCGCCACGGACGAGTTCGAAGTGGTGGTGGGAGGCGGGATGGAGTCGATGAGCCAGGCCCCGTACCTCCTGAAGCGGGGCCGAACCGGGTACCGCCTCGGAAACGACACGCTTTACGACCACATGATGATCGATGGACTGATCGACGCTTACGACGGCATCCACATGGGAAACTGCGCGGAACTGCTTTCCCGGGAACACCGAATCACCCGGGAGGACCAGGACGAGTACGCCGGCAATTCCTACCGGCGGGCGCTTGCGGCGATCCGGGACGGAAATTTCGATAAGGAAATCGTGGGGGTGAAGATCCCCCAGAGGAAGGGGGACCCCGTCGTCTTCCGCGTCGACGAGGAGCCGGGCCGCGGAAACATCGAGAAGCTTCCCTCGATGAAACCTGCCTTCGAGAAGGGGGGGACGGTCACCGCGGGAAACGCCTCCACCATCAACGACGGGGCGGCGGCCGTCGTGGTGATGTCGGCGGAGGCTGCCGCCAGGCGGGGAATCAAACCCCTGGCAAGGATAGCGGGATATACGACCACCTCCCGGGCGCCGGCCTGGTTCACGCTGGCGCCGATCGATGCCATCCGCAGCCTGTTCCATAAGACGGGGGTGGACAAGGACCAGGTGGGGCTCTACGAGATCAACGAGGCCTTCTCCTCGGTTGCGATCGCGGCGATACGGGGGCTTTCGCTCGACCCGGCGCGCGTCAACGTCCATGGCGGGGCGGTCGCCCTCGGACACCCGGTCGGCGCCTCGGGGGCGAAGATCCTGACCACGCTCCTGTACGCCATGGAGGACCGGGGAGAGCGCTACGGCATCGCGTCGCTGTGCATCGGCGGCGGAGAGGCCGTCGCGATGCTCGTCGAGCGCCGGTAACTGAAGAGCGCACTCCCCGACACCTCCGGAAGGAGGAACGCCACCTTTTCAAGAGGAGAGAACATGGAAATCCGGACCATCGGCGTCGTCGGCGGGGGACAGATGGGAAGCGGAATCGCCCAGGTCTCCCTGATGAACGGATTCAAGGTCCTGTTGAACGACCTGTCCGACGGGATCCTCGCCAAGTCGCGTGCGGGCATCGGGAAGGGACTCGACATCCTCGTGCGGAAGGAAAAGATCACCGCAGGCGACAAGGAGGCAATGTCGGGAAACCTCGTTACGACCACGCGCCTGAGCGACTTTTCCGCGTGCGATTTCGTCGTGGAAGCGGCCACGGAGCGGGAGGAGCTCAAGCTTTCCCTCTTCCGTCAGCTCGACGAAATCGTGCCTCCGGGGAAGGTCCTCGCCACGAACACCTCCTCCCTGTCCATCACCAGGATCGGATCCGCGACCAGGCGCCCCGACAAGGTTGTCGGGATGCATTTCATGAACCCGGTACCCCTCATGAAGCTGGTCGAAATCATCCGTGGGCTTCCGACCTCTCCCGAGACCTTCGACACAACCATGGAACTGGCCCGCCGATTGGGCAAAGAGCCCGTCCCGGCCAACGATTTCCCCGGATTCGTCGTCAACAGGATCCTGATGCCGATGATCAACGAGGCCGTCTTCGCCCTGATGGAGGGAGTCGGAAAGGCCGAGGAGATCGACGCCATCATGCGGATGGGCGCGAACCACCCGATGGGCCCGCTTGCCCTGGCGGATCTCATCGGCCTGGATACCTGTCTCGAGATCATGAAGGTGCTGCAGGAGGATTTCGGGGATTCGAAGTACCGACCCTGTCCGCTTCTGCGGAAATATGTGGAGGCCGGCTATCTCGGGAAGAAGACGGGGAGAGGATTCTACACCTACGAAAAAAAGTGAGGGGGGAAAAGAGATGGCCTACGAAAACCTTCTTGTCGATGTTTCCGGCAGGATCGCCACCATCACCATCAACCGGCCGAAGTCGTTGAACGCCTTGAACCGGGCGACGATGCAGGAGCTTTCCGCCGCCCTGGAAGAGATCGCGCGGGGGAGGGATGTCGGGGTCGTCCTCCTCACGGGAGCGGGGGAGAAGGCATTCGTCGCGGGGGCGGACGTCTCCGAAATGCGGGAATTCACGCCGCTCCAGGTGCTGGAGTTTTCCCGGTTCGGGCACGGTGTCCTCGGGAACATCGAGCGACTTCCCCAGCCGGTGATCGGAGTGATCAACGGGTTCGCGCTGGGGGGCGGCTGCGAACTGGCGATGGCGTGCGACATCCTCCTCGCCGCGGACACGGCCCGCTTCGGCCAGCCCGAAGTGAACCTGGGTATTATTCCCGGGTACGGGGGGACGCAGCGCCTTCCCCGTCTCGTGGGGCGGAATATCGCGAAGGAGATCGTCCTGATGGGGGAGATGATTTCGGCGCAAAGGGCGTACGAGATCGGGCTGGTGAACCGGGTCGTGCCCCAGGCCGGCCTGATGGAAGCCGCGCGGGAGATTGCCCGGAAGATCCTCGAGAAGGCGCCGGTCGCCTTGCGTACCGCCAAGTCGGTCATGAACCGCGGAATTGACCTCGACCTGGAGTCCGCCTGTGCGCTCGAGGCGAACGCCTTCGCCGTAATGTTTTCCACCGGGGACGGAGCGGAGGGGATGACCGCCTTCCTGGAAAAGAGGGCGCCGGCATTCCAGGGCAGATAGGCACCATGGCGATCACCGCACTACCGGGGGGAGAGGAGAAGATGGATTTCGACCTTACCGAAGAGCAGAGGATGATCCAGGAGATGGCGCGGAGCTTTGCGCAGAAGGAGGTGCTCCCGAAGGCCGCGGAGCTGGACGAAACCGAACGCTTTCCGGAAGAACTCGTCCGTCAGATGGCCGGACTGGGACTGATGGGCGTGGCCGTCCCCGAGGAATACGGAGGATCGGGAATGGACAACATCTGCTACGCGATCGCGATGGAGGAAATTGCCCGGGCCTGCGCATCCACGGCCGTCATCCTGTCGGTGAACAATTCCCTTGCGTGCGACCCGATACTTTCGTTCGGCAACGAAGAGCAGAAAAGAAACTATCTCGTCTCCCTCGCCTCCGGAAAACACCTGGGGTGCTTCGGGCTCACGGAGCCGGGGGCGGGATCCGATGCGGGATCCCAGAAGACGACGGCCGTCCGGGACGGAAGCCATTACGTGCTCAACGGAACCAAGAACTTCATCACGAACGCCCCCCAGGCAGACACCTGCGTCCTGTTCGCAATGACCGACGCGGGGAAGAAACACAAGGGGATCACGACCTTCATCCTTGACATGAAGACGCAAGGGGTAACTGTAGGGAAAAAAGAGAAAAAACTTGGAATTTGCGCATCTGCCACCGCGTCCATCATCCTGGAGGACGTAAAGATCCCGGCGGAGAATCGACTGGGAAACGAGGGGGAGGGGTTCAAGATCGCCATGCATACCCTCGACGGGGGCAGAATCGGGATCGCCGCCCAGGCGATCGGAATCGCCCGGGCATCGCTCGAGGATGCCCTCGCGTACGCGAAGGAGCGCAAGCAGTTCGGCCAGCCCATCGCGAACTTCCAGGCGATCCAGTGGATGCTCGCCGACATGGCCACGGAAATCGACGCCGCAAGGATGCTTACCTACCGCGCCGCCTGGCGGAAAGACCGGAATCTGCGGTACACGAAGGAATCCTCCATGGCGAAGCTGTATGCGTCCGAAGCGGCGATGCGGGCGAGCGTGAAGGGGATACAGATTCACGGCGGATACGGGTACATCAGGGAGTACCCGGCGGAGCGGCATTTCCGAGACGCGAAAATCACCGAGATCTACGAGGGGACATCGGAAATCCAGCGTCTGGTGATCGCCTCGGCATTGCTTACGGACTGACGGCATGCGGTTCGAACCCGGCGGCGAAGTGGCGCAGATACGGGAGATGGTCCGGTCCCTTGCCCGGAAGGAATTCGCTCCGAAGGCCGCGGAGATCGATGAGCATAGCCGCTACCCGGAAGAGAACCTGAGCCGTCTGGCCGAACTCGGTCTTCTCGGTATGCTCATCCCGGCGTCCTGCGGGGGCTCGGAGACGGGCGCGGTTGCCTATGCGATCGCCCTCGAGGAAGTGGCACGGGGGTGCGCGTCCACCGGGGTGGGGATGGCGGTCACCAACATGGTGGGGGAGACGATCTATCGCTTCGGCAGCGAGGAGCAGCGCCGTCGCTTCCTCACGGATCTGGCCTCCGGCGCCGAATCGGGAGCGTTCGCGATTACCGAACCTTCGGCCGGGTCCGATGCCTTCGGAATCTCCACCGTCGCCGTTCCGGACGGAGACGCGTACGTGCTGAACGGCAGCAAGACCTTCATCACCAACGGGTCCCGCGCGGACGTCGCCATCGTCACGGCAGTAACGCAGAAGGAGCCCAAGAAGAAAATCAGCGCCTTTCTCGTCGAACGCGGGACGCGCGGGTATGTAAGCGGAAGGCCGGAGCGGAAGCTGGGATTGAAAGGATCCGACACCGTATCCCTCACCTTCGAGGACTGCCGGGTACCGAAACGGAACCGGCTGGGAGAGGAGGGCGAAGGATTCCGGATCGTCATGACCGCGTTGGACGGGGGCCGGGTCGGGATCGCGTCGCAGGCGATCGGGATCGCCCGGGCGGCGATCGAGTCGGCGATCTCCTACGCGAGGGAGAGAAAGCAGTTCGGGCATCCCCTTTCCGGATTCCAGGCGATCCAGTGGATGCTCGCCGATTCCGCGACGGAACTGGATGCCGCCGGACTTCTCGCGCTCCGCGCCGCCTATCGCAAGGAGACGGGGGGCTCCTTCACCCGCGAGGCGTCGGTCGCGAAGGTATTCGCCTCCGAGGCGGCATATCGTGCCTGCCACCGCGCGGTACAGGTCTTCGGCGGGTACGGGTACATGCGCGAATACCCGGTGGAGAGACATCTGCGGGACGTCAAGGTCACCTCGATCTACGAGGGGACCTCCGAGATCCAGCGGATCATTATCGCCCGGGACCTTGTGCGGAAGGGATACCGATGAAACCGGGAACCATAGGGAAGGGATACATCCAGGTGTACACGGGAAACGGCAAGGGGAAGACCACGGCGTCCCTGGGCCTGGCCGTGCGGGCGGCGGGACACGGACTGCGGACCGTGATCATCCAGTTCATGAAAGGGTGGATCGACTACGGGGAGCTGCACGGCGTGGAAATGCTGTCCCCCTTCGTCGAGATCCACCAGGCCGGGCGGGACACCTTCGTGGACCGGAGAACCCCCGACCCCGAGGACGTGCGCCTCGCCCGGGAAGGGTGGGAGCTGGCGAAATCGGTGGTCCTCGGCGGGAAGGCGGATATCGTCGTTCTGGACGAGATCAACTGCGCCGTCGACTTCGCTCTGCTCCCCGTCGCGGAGGTCCTTGAGCTGTTGCGCGGGAAACCGGACGGAATGGAGATCGTGCTGACCGGGCGCGGCGCCCCGGAGGAGATCGTCGCAATCGCCGACCTGGTGACGGAAATGAGGGAGGTCAAGCATTATTACGGCAAGGGGGTCGACGCCCGCGTGGGCATCGAACGATAAGGGAAAAGGGGGGAAGGGATTGAACGGCAAAAAGAAGACGATTGCGATGTCGCCCGAAAGGCGCAAACGGTTTTCCACCGTCTCCGATGAGAATGTGGCGCCCCTTTACACTCCGGCGGACCTCGAAGGGCACGACTTCCTGAAGGAGGTCGGATCCCCCGGCGTATACCCGTATACCCGCGGGATCCACCCTTCGATGTACCGGATGCGTCTCTGGACCATGCGCCAGTTCTCCGGGTTCGGTACGGCGGAGAACACGAACGCACGGTACCATTACCTGCTGAGCCAGGGGCAGACCGGCATCTCGGTGGCGTTCCACTTCCCCACTCTCATGGGGTACGACTCGGATAGCCCCAGGGCCCGCGGGGAAGTCGGCATGTGCGGGGTGGCCGTCGACTCTCTCCGGGACATGGAGATCCTTTTCCGGGGAATCCCGCTGGACGGCATCACCACCTCCATGACCATCAACGCCCCTTCCGCGATCCTTCTGGCGATGTACATCGCGGTGGCGGAGCGGCAGGGCGTTTCCTCCCGGAAGATCGGAGGAACGATCCAGAACGACATCCTGAAGGAGTACATCGCGCAGCACTCCTGGATCTTCCCCCCCGAACCTTCCATGCGGATCATCACCGATATCCTGGCATACTGCTCGGACCAGGTGCCGAAGTGGAACACCATCAGCATCAGCGGGTACCACATCCGGGAGGCGGGATCGACGGCGGTACAGGAGCTCGCGTTCACCATCGCCGACGGCATCGCCTACGTCCAGGCGGGAATCGAGGCGGGCATCCCGGTCGACAAGTTCGCTCCCCGCCTTTCCTTCTTCTTCAACGCCCATATGGATTTCTTCGAGGAAATCGCGAAGTACCGTGCCGCGCGCCGCATGTGGGCAAAAATCATGAGGGAACGGTTCCGGGCGAAGGACGAGAACTCCTGGAAGATGCGCTTTCACACCCAGACCGCCGGCGTGACGCTTACCGCCCAGCAGCCGATCAACAACGTGGTGCGGGTGGCCCTCCAGGGATTGATGGCGGTGCTGGGGGGTACGCAGTCCCTCCACACGAATTCCATGGACGAAAGCCTCGCCCTTCCCACCGAGCATGCCGTGACGATCGCACTGCGGACCCAGCAGATCCTCGCCGAGGAGTCCGGCGTCGCAAACTCCGTCGATCCGCTAGGCGGATCGTTCCTCATCGAGAAGATGACGAACGAGATGGAAATGAAGGCGATGCGGTACATCCGCAAGATCGACGAGTTGGGAGGGATGGTCGAAGCCATCAAGCGGGGATACCCGCAGCGGGAGATCATCGACGCCTCGTACCATTACCAGCGTCTCCTGGAGAAGGGGGAGAAAAGAATCGTGGGGGTCAACTGCCATTCGAACGACGGGGAGATTCCCATTCCGCTCCTGAAGATCGACAAGGAGGTCGAGCGAACGCAGATCGCCCGCACGCGGGAAGTACGCAGTAAGCGAAATGCGAGGCGGGTGGCTTCCCGGATCGACGCCCTGAAGGACGCTTCTCTCTCCCGCGTCAATCTGATGCCCGTCATCCTTGAGGCGGTGAGGGAATACGTCACCGTGGGGGAGATCTGCGACGCGTTTAGGGAAACGATGGGTACCTATACCGATCCGGCGATGTATTAAGACGCAACGGGGGGCGAAGATGGCGAGTGCGACGGCGACGAAACGGTCGGGGGCGGGAAAGGCGAAAGCGAGGCGGAAGGTCCGTGTCATGGTCGGAAAACCGGGGCTCGACGGCCATGACCGGGGAGCGAAGATCATCGCGCGCGCGCTGCGGGACGCGGGGGTAGAGGTCATCTACACCGGGCTTCACCAGACCCCGGAGATGATCGTGAACGCGGCCGTTCAGGAGGACGTGGACGCGATCGGCCTGTCGATCCTTTCCGGGGCCCACAATTACCTCTTCCCGAAGGTCGTGGAACTGCTCAAGAAGAGGAAGATGGGGAGGATCGTGGTGTTCGGCGGCGGTATCATCCCGGACGGCGACATTCCGGGCCTCCGGAAAAAGGGGGTGGACAGGATATTCACCCCCGGGACACCGCTTTCGGAAATCGTCGAATACGTCCACGGGCGGGTTCGGCCCAGAGCGTAGCCGGCCGGCTCCCGGAACGGATTTTACGCCGGCCCAGGAGGGAAGAAGTGAGACCGGTATACATGGTGTCGGGAGGGGTCAGCAAATTCGCCAAGGCGCGGCCGGACGCGACGTTCCAGAAGATGGTGAAGGAGGCATTCGACTACGCCCTCGGGGATATCCCCCGGCTCAAGCCGGACAGGATCGACGGCTCGGTGGGGTCGTACTTCTCGGACCACTTCACGCGGCAGCTGATGGCCGGGATCATGGCGGCGGACTATCTCGGCCTCTGTCCGAAGCCGAACAAGAGGATCGAGGGTGGCGGCGCCACGGGAGGATTGTGCTTCCAGTCCGCCTGGGAATCCGTTGCGTCCGGGCGGATGAACTGCTGCGTTGCCTTCGGCTTCGAGACGATGTCCCGTGTCCAGACGTGGAAGGGGAACGAGTTCATCGCACACGCTTCGGACATGAACTTCGACTACCCCGTCGGGGGATTCTACTCCGGCTATTATGCGATGATGGTGAACCGCCACATCCACGAGTTCGGCACCACCGTCGAGCAGATGGCGATGGTATCGGTCAAGAACCACAGGAACGCCTGCTTCAACCCCTACGCCCAGAAACAGAAGCGGCTGACGGTCCGGGAGGTTCGCGATTCCGAGATGGTTGCCTACCCGCTGACCCTCCTCGACATCTGCGTCATGTCGGACGGGGCCGCCGTCTGCATACTTGCGGACGAGGAGACGGCCTTCCGGCTCACCGACAAGCCCGTCAGGATAACCGGAGTCGGAACCGGCACCGACATGATGCGGATGGCCGACCGCCCCCACGGGAAGGTGATTCTCGCCCCGAACGAGAAGGAGAGCGACTACCGGAACATGAAATACCCCGGCGTACATTCCTTCCGTGCGGGACGGAGCGCCGGCATCCAGGCATACAGGATGGCCGGGATAAAGGACCCCATAAAGGAGATCGACTTCATCGAACTCCATGACGCCTACACGTCGTCGGAGATCCAGACCTACGAGGATCTGGCCCTCTGCAGATACGGGGAGGGCGGGAAATTCGTCGAGCAGGGGCACCCCTTCCTGCCCCAGATCGACTACGGCCTTAAGCTGAGGAAAAAGGGGACGATTCCGGTCAACCCCTCGGGGGGGCTGATCGCCTGCGGACATCCCGTCGGCGCGACCGGCCTGATGCAGGCCGTGTTCGCCTTCTGGCAGATCCAGGGGAGCATCGGGAGGCATTTCGGATCGGGGGAGCTTCAGCTGAAAAAAGCGAATCGCGGTCTCATCCACAGTCACGCCGGCACAGGCACGTATGTCACCGTATCGATCCTGGAAAAGGGGTGGTAGACCATGGCGAAGAAGAGGTTCGGTTCAGCGAAACCGCCGAAGCACGGCCGGAGCACCAAGATCGAAGAGGTGATGACGGGAGCCACGGTATACAACGTCCCGTTTCCGAAGGATCTGTCCACGCTGAAGGGGATGTCCCCGATCGTAATCCGCCACCCCTATTCCGTCGAGTACCTCCACTCCTACGGGCAGGACTCCCCGTTTTTCGCCGGGATCGCCAACGGGAAGCTGCTCGGGACCCGCTGCGGCCCCTGCCGTTACACCTACGCAACCCCGAGACTTCATTGCGCCAGCTGCGGGAAGGAGACCGACTGGACCGAGCTTCCCCCGGAGGGTCGCGTCCACACCTTTACCACGTGCTACTACGGAAGCGAGGAATTCCTGAAGGAGACCCCCTTCCACCTGATTCTCGTCGAGTTCGACGGGGTGGACACGCTGCTCCTTGCCCGCCTGATCGGCGTGGAAGGACCGGAAGAGATCCGGATCGGCATGAAGGTAAAGGCGAAATTCCGGCGAAATTCCCGGCTCAACCCGACGGATATGTATTTCGTCCCGTCATAGGGGCGGTACACGCGATGAATTTCGAGCTTTCCCCCGAGCACGTCGCCCTGCGGGACATGGTGCGGACTTTCGTAGACAGGGAAGTGCGCCCGCACGCCCGGCATTGGGACGAATCGGGCAAATTCCCCGCGGAGGCCGTGGCGAAACTGGGTGAGCTCGGGATCATGGGGGTCATGGTCCCCGAGGAGTACGGCGGGTCCGGGATGGACACGATCAGCTACTCGATCGCGGTGGAGGAAATCGGGAAAGGAGACGGATCGCTCGGCCTGACCGTCGCTTCCCACAACTCGCTGTGCACCGCGCATATCCTCGCGTTCGGCTCCGAGGCGATCCGCCGGAAATATCTTCCGGAGCTCGTCTCCGGTCGGCGCCTGGGGGCGTGGGCCCTGACCGAGCCCGGATCGGGCTCGGACTCGCTCAGCATGAAAACCCGGGCGGAGTGGAAGGGGGACCGCTGGGTCATTAACGGGAACAAGATGTTCATCACGCAGGGTAGCGTCGCGGGCGTGTACCTCGTCCTTGCCGTGACCGACAGGGAGAAGGGACGTGACGGCGTAACCGCTTTCCTGGTCGAGGCCGGGACGCCCGGCCTTTCCCCGGGGAAACCCCTCCACAAGCTCGGGATGTGCTCTTCCGACACGGCGGAACTGGTGCTGGAAGATCTCGAGGTGAAGCCCGGCAACGTGATCGGGGAAGTCAACTCCGGGTTCCGCGACACGATGCGAAACCTCGCGGGGGGACGCATCTCCATCGCCGCCCTGGCGGTCGGAATCGGGCGGGGCGCCATGGAGGAGGCAATCGCCTACGCGAAGGAAAGGCATCAGTTCGGACGGCCGATTTCGTCCTTCCAGGCCATCCAGTGGATGATCGCGGACGCGGGAACGGAGCTCGACGCCGCGTCGCTGCTCACGTTCCGCGCCGCCTGCCGGAAAGACGCCGGGAAGCCCTTCGTGCAGGAGGCGGCGATCGCGAAGCTCTTCGCCTCCGAGGCCGCCATGCGCTCCACGATCAAGGCGGTACAGATTTTCGGGGGGTACGGAACCATCCGCGAATACCCCGTGGAGAGGTACATGAGGGACGCCAAGCTCTGCGAGATCGGAGAAGGAACCTCGGAGGTGCTACGCATGATCATCGCCCGCCGCCTGATCCGGGGCCACTGACCCCTGTGGCCGTCTCGGCGAAATACGTTCTCTCCGGCGACATCCAGGCCGCCGCCCGCCTGATGCGGGATCTGGACGACGAGATCCCCTCCGCCCACAGGACGCTCAAGACCTTGTACCGCCACACCGGCAAGGCAACCATCCTGGGGATCACGGGAGCACCGGGAGCCGGGAAATCCACCCTCGTGGACTCCCTCACCGGGGAGATCCGGCGGGAAGGGAAAACCGTCGGGATCGTCGCAATCGACCCCACCAGCCCCTTCTCCGGCGGGGCGATCCTCGGCGACCGCATCCGCATGCAGAAACACGCGCTCGACGACGGCGTGTTCATCAAGAGCCTGGCAACCCGCGGACATCTGGGCGGCCTCTCCAAGTCCACGATCGACATCGTCAACGTCATGGACGCCATGGGCAAGGACATCGTCATCATCGAGACCGTCGGCGTGGGGCAGGACGAAGTGGAGATCGTCAAGGTGGCCCACACGAACATCGTCCTCGTGGCGCCGGGAATGGGGGACGACATCCAGGCACTCAAGGCGGGGATCCTCGAGATCGCCGACATTTTCGTGGTCAACAAGTCCGACCGGGAAGGCGCCGACAGGACGAGGCAGGAACTCGAGACGATGGTGTCGATGAACCCCTACCGGGAGGGGGAGTGGGTCCCCCCCGTCATGGCCGTCGTCGCCCAGACGGGAGCCGGAGTCCCCGATCTCTTCTCCGAGATCGGCCGGCACTGGAAGTTCGTTTCCCGCGAGGAGAATCTTGCGCGGTACCGCAGGGAAAGGGCGCGGGTGGAACTCCTGGAGATACTCAAGAAAAAGCTCATTGAGAAAGCCGTGGAGGACCTTTCCCGGAACGGGGTGCTCGACCTTCTTCTCGGGGAAATCGCCGAAAAACACCGGGACCCGTACTCCGTTGCCGAACGGGTGGTGGACCACAGGTTCGGCTTTCCCCTTTCGGAGGGGGAGGGAAAAGGGAAGGGGAAAAGGGGAAAAGGGAAATGAAGATCCGGAAAGAGGGGGAGATCGAGTACCGGTTCGAGCATCCGGACGATTTTCGGAGGTTCGTGAGGGACAGGAGGAGCCGGAAGCCGGAACCGAAGCTATGCCCGGCGAAGGAAGCCGTTTCCGCGTTCGTATCCGACGGCGATTATCTCGTCTACGATTTCTCCAGCCTGACAAGGGGACCGCAATCGCTCATCCGGGAGGTCATCCGCCAGCGCAGGAAGGACCTCTGGATCGGGGCCGAATTCACCCTCCACGAATCCGCGTTGCTGACGGGTGCGGGGTGCGTCACGCGCATCGACGTCGGCTTCCTGGGATACGGCAGCTACATCGGACAGGCGGTCTGCGAGGGCAAGGTCAGGGTGTACGATTGGACCAACGGAGGTCTCGCCCTCCGGATGCTCGCCGGCGCCCGGGGCGTCCCCTTCCTCCCGACCCGGGACCTCCTCGGCTCGGACAACATGGCCGTCAGCGCGGCGAAGGTGATCGAGGACCCCTACACGGGACTTCCCCTGGCCGCCGTGCCCGCTCTCAACCCCGACGTCGCCTTCCTCCACGTCCACCAGGCGGATATCTACGGCGACGCACGCATTTTCGGGACGAACCTGTTCGCCCTGGAGGCGGCGATGGCCTCCCACCGGGTGATCGTCTCGGCGGAGGAAATCGTCGACCCGGAGGAGTTCCGAAAGGACCCGATGCGGACCACCATTCCGTATTTTCTTGTCGACGCGGTGGTCCACGCACCCTTCGGCGCCTACCCCGGGGCGATGCCGGCGCGATACGAAATCGACCTTCCGCACATCGACATCCTAAACGGAATCCAAAACGAAGAGCAGATGCGGGAGTACCTCCACGAGACCGTCTACAGCGTTTCCGACCACGAGGAGTTTCTCGACCGGCGCGTCGGGGCCGCGAAGATGAGGGAGCTTCGCGGAAAGGCGACCGTCATCGAGGGGTACCGGTAGGCGGTATCCCCTCCGCGAGGGATATAACCGGTAACGGCAATGCGGCCGCGGAAGGAGAAGAGCCATGACGCGCATGGTGGAGTTCACGGACACGGAGTTCATGATCGCGCAGGGAGCGCGCCTGCTCGAGGACGGCAAGACCTTCTTCGTCGGATGGGGGATCCCGCAGGTCGTGGCCATTCTGGGTCAGAAGCTCTACGTACCCAACGTCATCCAGCTGTTCGAGTTCGGGGCGATCGGGCCGCAATCCGTCCTTCCGTTCGTCCGGGGGACGATGGGCGGACCGCAGAACACCTACCGCTCCCTCCAGTGGCTCAACATGAACTGGGCGTTCGCCTACTCCGCCGCCGGGTACATGGATTACGGGATGCTCGGGGCCCTTCAGGTCGACCCGTACGGCAATATCAATTCCACTTTCCTGGGGGGGACGTACCGCGCGCCCGAGCGCCGTTTCGCGGGCAGCGGCGGCGGGAACCAGGTGGCATCCCATTGCTGGAAAACGATTATCGTGATCCGGCACGAGGGAAGGCGATTCGTCCCCGAGGTCGATTTCCTCACCTCGCCCGGTTACCTGACCGGCCCGGGGGCAAGGGAGAAAGCGGGCCTCCCTGCCGGCACCGGCCCGTACCGCGTCGTCACCTCCAAGGGGCTCTTCGGGTTCGACGACGAGACGAAGCGAATGACCCTCCTGGCCGTCCTGCGCGGCCTCGACCCCGGGGAGGTGGTGGGGGATATGGCGTTCCGTCCCCTTATATCAAAAGATATCGGAGAGATACCCCCGCCAACCGAAGAAGAGCTTCGCCTTCTTCGGGAAGAGATCGACCCTTCCCGCTTCCTTATCCGGGGGGTGCGTATGTCGGCTCCCGCCTGACCCTTTTCGCCGGACCTTCCCCCGGGGCGCACATTGAATAGCTTCGGGGCGATGCTATAATGTGAACCCATGATCCGGCGCGTGTACATCGAGACATTCGGTTGCCAGATGAACGAGGTGGACTCGGCCCGGATGATGGCGCTCCTCGGGAAAGCCGATTACCGGCCCGCCGAATCCCTCTCCGAAGCCGACCTCGTTCTTCTGAACACCTGCAGCATACGGGATAAGGCGGACCAGAAGATCTACAGCGCCCTCGGCACGCTTCGGCGGTGGAAGCGCGGCAGGGAAGGGCGCCTCGTCGCGGTGGGGGGATGCCTCGCCCAGCAGGAGGGAGCTTCCTTGAGGAAAAGAGCCCCTCACGTCGACATCGTATTCGGCACGCACAGCATCGCCCGCCTGCCCGATCTCGTTCGCCTCGCGCAGGGACAAGGGGCTACGGTATCCACCGATCTGTCCGAAGACACGAGCCACTGGGACGTGCTCCCGTATCTGGCGAACGGGTCGGCAAGCGCCATGGTGACCATCATGCAGGGATGCGACAACTATTGCGCCTATTGCATCGTCCCGTACGTTCGGGGCCGCGAGATCAGCCGTCCTTCCGCGGAGATCCTGGGCGAGGTACGCGAACTGGCGGAACGGGGGGTCCGCGAGGTGGTTCTTCTGGGGCAGAACGTGAACTCCTTCGGGAAAAAAGAGGGGGGGATACCCTTTCCGGAACTGCTCCGGAGAGTGTCGAAAATCCGCGGGATCTCGCGGATCCGGTTCATCACTTCGCATCCGAGGGACCTCGACAGGGAGACGATCGGGTGCTTCTCCGAGATCGATTCCCTGTGCCCCCACATCCACCTGCCGATCCAGGCGGGGGCCGGGCGCATCTTATTCTCCATGGGACGCGGATACACACGGGAGGAATACCTCGGAAAGATCGACGAACTCCGGAAGGCGAGGCCCGGGATCGCATTCTCCTCGGATTTCATCGTGGGCTTTCCGGGGGAGACGGAGGCCGATTTCCGTGAGACACTGTCGGTCATGGAGGAAGTCCGGTTCGACTCTTCCTTCTCCTTCCGGTTTTCCCCCCGTCCGGGGACCCGTGCGGCCGGGATGGCGGGCACCGTGGCCCCGGAGGAGGCAAGCGAGCGGCTGTCGCGCCTCCAGGCCCTCCAGGGCCGCCACACGAAGAGCCGTCTCGCCGCATGTGTGAGTACGAGGATGGAGGTACTGGTCGAGGGGAAGAGCGCGAAGGACCCCGCGCGTCTATGCGGGCGCACCCCGTGCCACAAAACCGTCAACTTTTCACCGGCCACGGAAGGGGAAGGTCCTGTGCGCCGTGTCCGAATTCGTTCCGCCGGACACCATTCTCTTTCCGGCGAGGAAGGAGGGCCGCGTGGTTAAGGAAATGCAGGTGATCGGGATCACCATCGATCCGGTTACCCAGTCCCCGATCATCATCCTGCGGGACAAGGACAACAAGAACACCCTCCCGATATGGATCGGGATGCTGGAGGCGAATGCGATCGCGGCGGGGCTGGAGAAACTGCAGCTGCCCAGACCGATGACCCACGATCTTTTCAAGAGCCTCCTCGACCAGATCGGGGTGAAGCTTCTGAGCGTGGAAGTCACCGACATCCGCGAGAACACGTACTACGCCGCCCTCCATATGGAAGCGGGCGACAAGTCCATCGTCATCGATTCCCGGCCGAGCGACGCGATCGCCATCGCCATACGGATGGCGGTCCCGATCATGGTCCGGGACTCGGTCATCGAGAAAGCGCTGCGCGTGGAACACGGAACGTCCTCCGGGGAGGAGAAGGACAAGTGGACGGAGCTTCTCGAGAAGATGGACCCGGAAGACTTCAGCAAGTACAAGATGTGACATAGCGCCGCATGGATGTCGGCCGCATACTGGTGGTCCAGGAGAACAGCGAGTCCTCCCGGGATCTCCGCCTGGCGACCTCCCGACAGCCGGTCGAATTTTCCTTCTGCGCGCTCGACCAGGTGATACGCAGGGAGGTGGACCTCTCCCCCTACACCGCGATCGTCGCTTCTCTCGACTGCGACCACAGGGTCCTGATCGATTCCCTCCGGGAAGGCCCCGGCGACGGGCCTCCGCTTTTCCTTTTCCGCCGCGCCCCCCCTCTCCAGGACATCGCCCGCTGGGTCACCTGGGCGGGGACCCAGGAAGGGGCCGACCCGGCGGTCACCATGCAGCTTCTCTCGGAAAGCATGGAATATTACTCCCTTGCCTCCCTCTACCAGCAGTGTCTGAAGATCATGGCATGCCAAGAGGAGGAGAAGCTGCTCACCCATGTCGCGGATACGTTCGTCCAGGAGCTCGGGGCGGAGAGCTGCGTGATCTGGCTTGCTTCCCCGCTGGATCCCGACGAGATGATGATCGCCTCCGTCCGGGGGTTGATCAGCATCGACAGGGAGGGATCGAGGTTCTATCTCTCCCAGGCCGAGTGGGCGGAAGCCACCGGGAGAGGGAAGCCGTTTCTCTACCCCTTTCGGGAGGACGAGGGGGCGGAGACGCTTCGGGAAGCAGGCGAATCGAACCTCTACATTCCTCTCATGTACCGGGAGAAGCCCATCGGGCTCGTGAAGCTCGCCGCAAAGTTGGACCGGAAACCGTTCCGGGACCGGGATCTGTATATCGCCGGGATCATCGCCGGGTACGCCGCATCGGCCTGGAGAAAGCTCGCGCGGCTGGCCCGGATGGAAAAGGTGTCGCTTCGCGACGGGGAGACCCAGGCCTACTCGATGGCGTTCCTGTCGGACTACTTCGAAAAGGAGTGCTACAAGGCGGGGAGATTCCGGCGTCCCCTGTCGATCGTATTCCTCATCGTCGACAACTTTTCCCGACTCAAGGAGCAGACCCGCGAAACCCTCGTGTCCGGGGCGCTCTCGAACATGGTGGACGCCGTCCGCAAGGCCCTGCGCGACTCCGACCTCATCGCCCGCGTGGAGTCGAACCGGTTTTGCGTAGTTCTCCCGGAGACCGACTATTTCGGCGCCGTCCTGGCGTCGCGCCGTCTCCGGAAAGCCGTGCGCGAATGCCGCTCCATCCAGTACATGGGGACCGAACATCACCTCGAGCTGTTTTTCGTTTCGGCCATCTTCCCCCGCGATGGGAAAAATCTCATGGATTTATGGAAGGATGCGGAGGAGAAGTATCATGGGCAGAAGCAAAGCTTGTTCCGCCGTCTGCACCTGCCGGAAAAGGCCCTCTGGAATGCCTTTGACATCCTGGTGGGAAAACCCGAGTATTACGACCTTCTGCGGGAAGGACGAAGCGTACCCTACTTTGCGCGGTTCAAGCGGAACGGAGGTCGGAACGGGCATTTCCGGCTGAGCAGGGAGAACTTTCTGCGCATGGTGGAATCCGTGGCGCAGGATACGGTGTCGCAGAACATGAAACGGGGGCTGATCATCGCGGCGGGCCCCCGCCCCGAAATGTTCAAGCAGATCTTCCTCTCCCTTGGGCCGGACGCGGACAACGGAAGAAACGTCTACATCATCGGCAGGGACGGCAGTACGCGATTCGGCTCGAAAAACCTTTTGTACGTCAACGCCGAGGATGAACAGCTCCGGGACAGGGAACTCATCCTGTTTCTCAAGGAGAACGGAGCATACGGCCTGTTCGCCACCGATCGGGAGGACGAGGTGTGCGGGTTCAACACGGCCGACGAATGGCTCGTGGACTCGATGATGGAGAAGGTGCAGGAAACGTATCGGCTGCAGGGAAACTTTTAGTGCACCGTCTGGCAAATACCTTGGCATTCGATCGCCGCGGCAGGGGGCAGGCCCCTCGCTCCCGCTTCGTTGCGCTTCTTCACCATACTCAACGGTATGCCTCAGTCGCGCGCCTTGCCGGCGCGGCGCATCGACGCTCTCGGTGCATCAAGCTATTTACGAGGCGGTACACTGGATGAGCACCACCGGGGGAGAACGAACGGTGGCGAAGGCGCAGGCGGAAAAACAGATCCTGATTGCCGATCCGTCGGAGAGGAACCGGCAGTCCCTCTGCCGGTTCCTCCGGGAGAAGGGATTCGGAGTGTTCGACGCGGCCGACGGGAGCAGGGCGCTGGCGGAAACCCTTCTCAGGCGCCCCGACATCCTCCTCCTCGATCTCTCCATCGAGGCGCTCGGGGCGGAGCGCCTGGTCCAGATCCTGCGCACGAACCCGACAACCAGAAGCATCCCCATCTTCTTCATGAGCGAGCAGGAGAAAAGCGTTCCCGGGTTCCGGCCGGGGATCGATGATTTCATACGGAAACCGTTTAACGGAGAAGAGGTGCTGTTGAGAATCCAGCGGACGCTGTCCCGGGAAGACAGCAGGGAATCCGCTGCGGGGGACTCCGAGATCAGCGGCAACCTGGCCCAGATCTCTCTCCCCGACCTGTGGCAAATGCTCTCGTTCAACGCGAAAAGCGGCGTCATCCAGGTAGACGGGGAAGGGTTGGAAGGTTCGATCTACATCGACAAAGGGGAGATCATTTCCGCACGGACCCGGAACACCTCGGGGGAAAAGGCCCTCTACCGGCTCATCTCCCTGCAGAAGGGGAGATTCCGGTTCCTGCCGGGCAAGGTGGAGGTCCGGAGGACGATACACTCCTCCAGCCAGCAGGCGCTGCTCGAGGGATTGCGACACCTCGATGAAATCCGGAACCTGGGCGGGGATCTCCCTGCGCCGACCGATTCGGTGATCCTCGCGAAGAGCGCACGATCCGTCACCGGAGGGTCGGGTGTCGTTCGCGAAGTGATTCTTCTCGCGGAGTTCTGCAACATTGTGAAGGATATCGTGGACAACTGCAGCTACCCCGACCTCGTCGTCTATGAGACCCTGCTCCAGTTGAGGAAGCGCGGAGTGCTGCGGATCGGCATGTTCGAGGTCCCCCGGGAGAAGAGCGATTTCCTGCCTCCGGAGAACCTTGCGCGGCTGCGCACCCGAATCGAGGAGATCGGATCCTTCTCCGAGAGCGGCGAGGGGCGCATCGTCCTTTTCCTCCCCACCTCCGAACTGCTGGAGAGGGTCGTCCTCGCCCTTGGCCAGATCCGAGAGTTCGAGCTCGACTCCGCCTTTTTCTCCCTGCGGAGGGAGGAAGGATTTCCCATCGGAATGTTCGGAAAGATCCGGGTGGGGGAGGGCTCGCATCTGCTCCTCTACGTGTTCCCGTATATCCGTTCCACCTCCCCCCTCTGGTATGCCCTCGTCCCCCGCCCCCTGGGCGTGCTGGCGTTTCTCAAGGACGAGGTGTCGAGCTCCCTCGATGCCCTTCTGGCCGTATCGGATTACGCGAAGGGGACAGAGGCACGCGAGGTGCTGGCCGTGATGGGGAAGTCGTTCACGAATTTCGGGCTTGGGGAAAACACGCTTCGCATGTTCCGGAGCCGGGTGGAAAAACTGGGTTGCTCCCTGAGGATACAGAAGCTCGAGCAGATATCTCCCGAGGAGATCCGGGAGGCCTTCGTCCAGGTGGTGCGGCAATATCTCCGGGAGGAACCGGAGTGATCGGGCGGATACCGGCGAATCCGGTCGTCCGACTGGTGTACAATACCAGGTCGTATCCGGCGGTCGCGGGGGAGCCGCGGGAACGATAAACGAGAGGGGACCGGAATGGCGAGAAAGATCAAGTACACGCGAAAAGACCTGAAAAGCCCGGACGAGTTCATCTCCACGCTCGGCAGGGCGACGCTGTGGATCAAGGAAAACCGCGTAACGGTTATTGTCGCAGTGGCCGTCGCATTCCTCGCCCTGGGGGGAATCTTCGGGACACGTGCCTATTTCCGGTGGCAGGAGACGAAGGCCTCCCGGGATCTCTGGCCCCATCTGAACCAGGCGCGCGAGTATCTACAGAGCCCGACGGGCGCGGACAGCGAGAAGCTTGCACAGCTCGAGCAGTCCCTGGCCGCCCAGGTGAGCAGGCATCCGGGCACCCGGGCGGCGGTCTTCGCGAGGTACTACCTGGGAAGCATTGCCTACCTGCGGGAGGACTATGACCAAAGCGCAGCGCAATTCCGGTCGGCCATAGCAAACGGGAAAGAGCAGCGGACCATCATGGATTTCCTCCTGCGCGAAGGGCTCGCACATGCGCTCGAGGCAAAGGGAGACACCGAAAGCGCCGAGAAGGCCTACGGAGAGGCCGCCTCCTTCGCGAACGGGGAACTCCGGACCCAGGCGTGGATGGGACAGGCAAGATTGCTCGCCCTCCAGGGACGCAAGGACGAGGCGGCCGCGGTGTTCCGCAAGATCCTCGCGGAGAATCCCGATACCCCCTTCAAGGATCTTATCGAGATCAAGCTGTCGCATCTGGGGTAAGAGAAGGGGGGATGCCGGATGAAGCTTTATCTCTGCTTCCTCTGGCACATGCACCAGCCGTATTACAAGGACCCCGAATCGGGGATCTATATCCTTCCCTGGGTCCGGCTCCACGCGATCAAGGACTACGCGTCCCTTCCGCGGCTCTTCCGGGAATTTCCTCGAGTCCGTCATACCTTCAACCTGGTCCCGTCGCTGCTGGTCCAGATTCAGGACTACGTGGAAAACCGTGCGGAGGACGTCTTCCTCGCCCTTTCCCGGAAAAACGCTCTCGACCTTTCGAAGGAAGAGGAGGAGTTCCTTCTGCGCAATTTCTTCTCCGCCTACCCGCCGACCATGATCCTTCCCCAACGGCGGTACGCGGAACTGTACGGAAAACGGGAAAGGGCGATGGGTGCGGTGGGAAAACCGGGAGCGCCGGGAAGGTTCGGTGCGTCGGATTACACCGACCTGATGACGCTTTTCAACCTGACCTGGTTTCACCCCCTGCACCGCGATGAGGACGCGGAACTCGCACGTCTCTGGGAAAAAGGAAGCGGTTACACGGAGGCGGAAAAGCGATACATCCTGGACAGGCAGTTCGACGTCATGGCGACGGTCATCGCGGAATATCGAAAGGTGGCGGAAAGCGACGGCGGGGAACTTTCCTCAACGCCCATGTATCATCCGATACTTCCCCTCCTGATCGACAACCGGGCGGCGCAGGATGCGCTTCCCGGGGCGCCTTTGCCGCAAATCCCCTTTTCGTACCCGGGCGATGCCGAGGAGCAGATTTCCCGGGGGAGGGAAGTGATCCGGTCCCTTTTCGGAAGATATCCGGAAGGATTGTGGCCTTCCGAGGGCTCGATCAGTCCCGCGGCCCTCGATATCGCCGCCCGTGCCGGATTCCGCTGGACGGCGACGGACGAGGCCCTCCTGTCGAAGGCGACGGGAAAGGACGTCAAGCGGGATTCCCAGGGCGTTCCCCAGGACCCGTCATGGCTGTACCGTCCCTACGAAGCCTCCACGCCTTCGGGACCGATCCGGATCTTTTTCCGGGACCACCATCTCTCCGATCTTATCGGTTTCGAGTATTCCCGCTGGGGAGGATCGGAGGCCGCATCAAATTTTACCAATATAATCAGTAAAATATACAATAAACTATCAGCCATCCCCGCTCATCTACGCAAAAACTCCTACGTAGTCCCCGTCATTCTGGACGGCGAGAATGCGTGGGAATATTTCCCCGATTCGGGAGAGGTATTCCTCCGTACACTGATGGGGCGACTTGGTTCCCTGGGGCCGGATATATCGTGTATTACATTAAGTGACGCTTTAGATAAAATCGGGGATATTGAGCAATTGCCTTTCATTCCAACGGGATCCTGGATAGACGGAACGTTCAAGGTCTGGATAGGTCACCGGGAAGACCATGCGGCGTGGGAGATGCTGGCCCATGCCAGAGCCCTATGGCAGAGGCATGCCGACCGGATGGCAGATGACGGCCATCCGCAAACAGAAAGCATGGCCGCGGCCTTCGATCATTTGCTGGCCGCGGAAGGCTCGGACTGGTGCTGGTGGTACGGGGACGATCATTTTACTCCCCACGGTCCGGAGTTCGACCGCCTCTTCCGAAGTCATGTGAAGGCGGCCTACCGAAAGCTCGGAGAGACTCCGCCCGATTCGATCGATATCCCCATCATCCGGCCGGAAAGGATTTCGGAGGACACGAACATTCTAGGTAGGCTAAGGACATATATCCGGCCGATAATAGACGGGAAACTTACTTTGTACTACGAATGGGGCGCGGCGGCACGGTATTACCCCCGCCCGGAAATCGGAACGATGCACCGGGCTTCCGCCATATCCCTGGAATGCCTGTATTTCGGGTTTGACGAGGCAAATATCTATCTTCGCCTGGATTTCCACCGATTCGTTTTCGACATGCCGGAAGCGTTCGAAGCCGAAATCTTCTTTCCGGAAAAGAACAGGAAAATCCGCCTGGTCCTTTCTCCGTCTACGTCTTCCGCCAGCGCGTCTATCGGGAAGATGGGAGAGAATGCCGTATCCCGCCAAAATTCCTCTGCGCCTGGCCCGGTCCGGGCGGAGTTTCAAAAAGTGCTGGAACTTGGTGTGCCGTTTCAGGAACTCGGATGCGCGGAGGACGAGAAGATCGAATTCTTCCTGACGATCGGTTGCCCGGGCGCGGTCGGAGAGCGGTGGCCCATGTACGGGACATTCAAAGCGGACCTCCCGGGGAAGAATTTCGAGGAGAGGATGTGGGAAGTGTGATTCAGGCGAACCGTTGCGCCAAACTTACGTCTGGTAATGTATATTATGTCAAATTGAGGAAGGAAAAGGAGGTCATCTCTCTTTCCGTGAAACCACGAACTTCCATCCCATGAACAGGGGTCTCACCTTTTCCGTCAGTCTGTCGCACAGATTACGGATCAGGGGTATTCGCTCGATATAGGGGACCTTGGGAAAAATGCCGGCGGATTGCGCGGGGATGCTCAGAAAATCAAAAAGATATTCGTTCGTTATCTCGAAGTGGTAATCGATCCGGGAGGTTTTGAACCCCTTCCTGGGGGTAAGGCACTTCATCAGGTCTTCATAGGACACGGTTCCGTACTGGTATTTCAGATCGGGGATCGTCCTGGTGATGGCGTTCCGTCCCTTGCTGTTGAAAAGGCCGTCGTAGTAACTGATCGCAAGCACTCCTCCGGGAAGGATAAGCTTGCACGCCTGGTCTATCGATTCTCTGTAGTTGGGAAGGAGGAAGATCGATGCGGTATAAAATACCGCGTCGAACGCCTCGTGAAAATATTGCGACAGTTTTTCCGCGTCCCCCCGGACAAAGTAGACCCCCTCCTTCCCCTGCATCCGCTCCCTTGCCTTGATGAGCATGGGCTCCGAAATATCGATCGCATAAACGATCGGCGGCGTCTTCAGGGATTTGTATATGCCAAGGGTGGAAATTCCGGTGCCGCACCCCACATCCAGGACACGCCTGGGCGTGAACGGCGCGTTCATCTCGCACAGCTTTTCCGTCAATGTTTCGAAGAGGCGGTGTTTTTCCTCGAACTTGTCGTAAATGCCTACGCTCTGGTCGAAATTCCGCTCTACGGCCAGCTTGAATCTTTTACCGGGATCTCCTTTGTTTTTCATCGCACCCATTATACTTTCTTCAGCGGGTCGAAAAGTTTCTGGAATTCCTCCATGGCGTACCGGTCGGTCATTCCCGCGATGTAGTCGCAGACCACCCGCTTCGTTACGTCGTGCTCCAGGCGGGCAAAGATGTGGGGAGGAAGCTGCTCGGGGCGCCCGCAATAGGAATGGAAGAGATCCCCGATGACGCGGCGCGCCTTCTGCTCCATGCGGATCACCCGGTAGTTCCCGTACATTTCCTTCAACAGGTACGATTTCAACTCCTTGTTCTTGTCGTGCATTTCGGTGTCGAAAGCGATACATTTTTTCCGCGACGTACGCCCCTCGTCCGGGGATCGTACGCCGGATCTTTCGAGCAGAACGAGGGAAGACCGGATCAGATTCCCTGTAAGAGAAGAAATAACGAAAGAAAT
>JBAUKK010000237.1:0-6633 GCA_049577645.1 Candidatus Deferrimicrobiaceae bacterium | reverse complement strand
AACCGGTCATGGCCTACGAGGTCGTCCTCAAGCCATCCGCCGCCAGGGAACTCCGGAAGCTCCCGAAACCGATCCAGAAGCGGATCGGGAAGAAGATCGACGAACTGGGGGAGAACCCGCGGCCTCCCGATGCGAAGGCCCTGGCAAACGCAGAAGGGTTCCTTCGTGTCCGGGCAGGCGATTATCGGATCATATACGCAGTCAAAGATCGGATGCTGATCGTCCTGGTGGTCCGGATCGGACATCGACGCGACATCTACCGGGGCATCACTTCTCGAATTCCCAAAGAGGAATGAATTCCTATAATCTGGAAGGAACGCTCCGCGGACCGATTGCTCGCGGGTACTTTGTCGCAAGTGAGGGAATCCGTGTCGAACATGTGGAATAACGCAGCCGGTGTTCCAATCCCCGCCCGGGAGCCCCGGGCTTCCCGGCCCCCCTCCGTGAGGAGCCAGGACGCCGCCATCTGGGAATACGCAGCCCGGAACCGGCTTCTGCGCGGCGGGAGGACTCCGACGGATGTGCCCGGGGATGCGCAGGCGCCCGCGGCGACAATATCGCACCGAAACGTTCGATGCCGCAGCTGGACGCGGAGGATCTTGGTTCGAAAACCGGGACAGGGGGGTCTTTCGGCGGAACTGATGTCGGATTGACATCAGTTTTTCAAAATACCCCCCCGACATTCATAAGACAAAAACAGGGAGTCACGAAGGTACCGTAACTCCCCGTTTTCACTTTGGTAGGCGGAACAGGACTTGAACCTGTGACCCTCGCCTTGTAAGGGCGATGCTCTACCAACTGAGCTATCCGCCCGTCCTCACTCTAAGGAACAGGACTGCTTAACCTACCAAATCTTTTTTCCCCGTGTCAACGCGAATCGGCCTCCCGTCCTCTGCTACCATGGACGCCATGAAGATCGCCCTGCTCGGAGCGATGGGATTCGTGGGACGGGTAGCGGCCCGGGAACTTGCCGGCCGGTCGGAGGTCCGGGACCTGCTGCTTGTGGACTACAACATCCGCGAGGCGAAGAAGTTCGCCAAGTCCCTGTCTCCGAAATGCCGGTGGGCGATGGCCGACGTCGGCCGGGTTCCCGATCTGGAGCGGCTGATGGGAGATGTCGACGCGGTGGCGAACGCCGTGGGTCCCTGCTCGGAATTCGAAAAAACGGTCCTCCTCACATGCGCCGGCTCGGGACGGCCTGCCGCCAGCATCGGGGACAACGTTCTTTCCGCCGCCGACCGCCGGGAGATTCATGACGCCTTTCGCCGCGCGGGGGCGGGGGCCGTCTCCGGGTGCGGAATGTATCCGGGGTGGACGGACCTGCTTGCAACCCACTTCCTCCCGAAAGGAAGCACAGGGAGTGACGGCACGGCAGTACACGAGGGAGGAAGGTTTTTCTTCTGCTCCCCGGACCGGTTCGGCGGCTACGCCTTCTTCCGCCGGTTCGTCCGGGAGATCGGACGTCCCGCGAACGTCCCGTCCTGTGCCCCGGCCGGCCGTTACTTCGAAGCGGGCAGAGGGACCGCGTTCGGCCTTCCGGAAGGGAAGCCCGCCGGGCGTTGCAGGAGAATCATCGGCGGACTGGGGATATTCGGTCCGGTGGGAAAAGAGATGTCCGCTGCGTTCCTGTTCTGGCTCCGCCGATCCTTACGGCCGGCGACGCGGGTGCCTGCCGCCGCTGCGGGCGTGTTCCCGGCAGACGAGCCACAAGGGCGTTTTGCGGCCATCTCCGATCCAGGTGGAAGACTCGCCGGAACGCTCCTTGCGGAAACCGTCCTGCTGCTGGGGCGGGACCGCGGAAAGGGGAAAGGCATTCTGGCGCTTCCCGATATCCTCGGGAAGGAGGAGGCCGAACGAATCGCATCGTCCTGCACCGCCACTCTGGATAGAGGTCTTCCGGACCGCCCCTAATGGCGTACCACGTCTTCGTCCGACCCCTCCGGAGTGGTCGGGGGAGGGTCCGGGAGCGGGACCGCATCCGGCGCCTTCGTTCCCTCGGGCATCTCGATGGCGGCGGAGATCACCTCGTCCATGTGCCGGACGAAAATGATCTTGAGATTCTTCTTGATCTTTCCCGGGATCTCGGCGAGATCCTTCTCGTTCTCGGCGGGCAGGATCACTGTCTTGATCCCCCCGCGGTGCGCCGCCAGCAGCTTCTCCTTGACCCCGCCGATGGGCAGGGTCCGTCCCCGCAGTGTGATTTCCCCCGTCATCGCCAGGTCGTTGCGAGCGGGAACGCGCAACAGCGCCGATGCCAGCGCCGTCGCCATCGTGATCCCTGCCGAGGGGCCATCCTTGGGGATCGCCCCCTCCGGCACGTGGATGTGGATGTCGATCTTCTGGTAGAAGTCCTTCTCGAGGTCCATGCTCTCCGCCCGGGTACGGATGTAGGAGAGCGCCGCGTGCGCGGATTCCTGCATCACCTCCCCGAGTTTGCCGGTGACTTTCAGATTCCCCTTTCCGGGCATTATCGCGGCCTCGATGAGAAGAAGCTCGCCGCCGAACTCGGTCCAGGCGAGTCCCGTAGCCAGTCCGATCTGTCGTTTCTCCTCCGCCTCGCCGTACCGGTACCTGGCAACCCCGAGGTACCGGCGCACCGACTGCGGGGTGACGCGTACTTTTCCCGGGCCCTTCTCCTTGACGACTTCCCGTGTGATCTTCCTCAGGATGGACGCCAGCTCCCGCTCGAGGTTCCGAACCCCCGCTTCCCGGGTATAGTAGCGGATGACGTGCAGGATCGCCGCCCCGGAAAAGGATATCTTGTCCACCGGAAGCCCGTGCTCCTCCGTCTTTCTCGGGAGGAGATGGTCGATAGCGATGTGAAGCTTCTCCACCTCCGTGTATCCGGGAATCCGGATGATTTCCATCCGGTCCTGGAGGGCCGGCGGGATGCCGTGGAGCGTGTTCGCCGTGGTGAGAAACATCACGTTGGACAGGTCGTAGTCGACGTCCAGGTAATGGTCGTTGAACGAGTTGTTCTGCTCGGGGTCGAGCACCTCGAGAAGCGCCGCCGAGGGATCCCCCCGGAAGTCCATCGACATCTTGTCGACCTCGTCGAACAGAAACACGGGGTTGACCGTCCCCGCCTTCTTCATCTGCTGCATGATCTTCCCCGGGAGCGCCCCGATGTAGGTTCTTCGGTGCCCGCGAATCTCCGCCTCGTCGCGAACGCCGCCCAGGGACATGCGGACGAACTTCCGCTCCGTCGCCCGCGCGATCGACTTGGCGAGGGAGGTTTTCCCCACCCCGGGAGGGCCCACGAAGCAGAGGATCGGCCCTTTCAGCTTCGTCACCAGCTTGCGGACGGCGAGGTACTCGAGGATCCGTTCCTTGACCTTCTCCAGGCCGTAGTGGTCCTCGTTCAGCACCAATTCGGCGGCCTCGATGTCGAGCTTGTCCTCGGTGCGCTCCTGCCAGGGGATCGAGATGAGCCAGTCGATGTAGTTCCGGCTGACGGTCGCCTCCGCCGACATCGGCGACATGAGGCGCAGCTTCTTGATCTCCTTCTCGGCCTTCTGCTGGGCCTCCTTGCCCATCTTCTTCTTCCTGACTTTCTCCTCGAGTTCGTCGAGCTCCGAGCGCCCCTCGTCACCCTGCCCGAGCTCCTTCTGGATGGCCCGCATCTGTTCGTTCAGGTAGAACTCCTTCTGCGTCTTTTCCATCTGCTTCTTGACGCGCCCCCGGATCTTCTTCTCGATCTCGAGAATCTCGATCTCCGCATCGAGAAGGGCAAGGAGCTTCTCCATCTGCTCCCTCGCCGTCGGTAGTTCGAGGACCGCCTGCTTGTCCGACAGCTTGACCGGCAGGTGAGCGGCCACGGTATCCGCGAGCTTGGCCGGATCGTCCGGGGACCCCAGCTGCACAATCACTTCGGAGGGGATCTTCTTGCTGAGCTTTGCGTAGTTCTCGAACGAGGCGACGACGTTGCGGACCAGCGCCTCGGTGATGGCCCCTTCGTACCGCTCGATCGGGAGCTCCTCGATACTGACCTGGAAAAACCGGTCATTCGGCAGAAAATGGAGAAGCCTCGCACGGAACCGCCCGTCGACCAGCACCTTGACGGTGCCGTCGGGCAGCTTCAGGATCTGGACGATGTGCGCAACGGTCCCGACGCGGAAGATGTCGTCCTCCTCGGGCTCGTTCGTCGCCGCATCCTTCTGGGCGGCGAGAAAGATGAGCCGGTCGTGGGCAAGCGCGACCTCGAGGGCTGCGACCGACTTGTCCCGACCGATAAACAGGGGAACCACCATGTGCGGAAACACGACGATGTCGCGCAACGGGAGAAGCGGCAGGATCCTTTTCCTGTCTTCCATTCGTACCTCCACTTCGGTCGGCATCCCCCCTCCCCGTTCGGGGAAGGACATCCGCAGGGGTCTCTCGCTAGGCCAGTTCGGCCTTCTTTCCCTGCACGATTTCGGGAGGCACCTTGCCGCTGACCACGTCCTCGGAAATGATGCACTTCTTGATGTTGCTCTGGGAAGGTATCTCGTACATGACGTCCAGCATGATGTGCTCGAGTATGGAGCGAAGCCCCCGCGCTCCCGCCTTTCGCTGGATGGCCTGCCTGGCGATGGACCGCAAGGCGTCATCGGTGAACTCGAGTTTCACGTTCTCGAACTCGAACAGCCGCTGGTACTGCCGTACGAGAGCGTTCTTCGGCTTCATCAGGATCTGGACCAGCGCACCCTCGTCGAGTTCGTGCAGCGTGGCCACCACCGGGAGGCGCCCCACGAACTCGGGGATGAGGCCGAACCGGATAAGGTCCTCCGGTTGCACCGCCTCGAGGAGCTTGCCGATGTTCTTCTCCGAGCGCGAAACGATGTCGGCCGCGAACCCCATCATCTTCTTCGAGGTCCGCCGCTCCACGATTCCCTCGAGTCCGATGAACGCCCCGCCGCAGATGAAGAGAATATTGCCCGTGTCGACCTTGATGAAGTCCTGCTGAGGGTGCTTGCGGCCGCCCTTGGGGGGAACGTTCGCGATCGTCCCCTCCAGGATCTTGAGCAGCGCCTGCTGGACCCCTTCGCCGGAGACGTCCCGCGTGATCGACGGATTCTCCGACTTGCGCGCGATCTTGTCGATCTCGTCGATATAGACGATGCCCTTCTGGGCCTTTTCCACGTCGTAGTCGGATGCCTGCAGGAGGCTCAGGATGATGTTCTCGACGTCCTCCCCCACATACCCCGCCTCGGTGAGCGTGGTTGCGTCCGCGATCGTGAACGGGACGTTCAGGATGCGTGCCAGCGTCTGGGCCAGAAGGGTTTTCCCGCTTCCCGTGGGCCCAAGGAGGATGATGTTGGACTTCTGGAGTTCGACGCCGTCGACGGTGCGCGTCTCGACCCGCTTGTAATGGTTGTACACCGCAACGGAGAGGATCTTCTTGGCCCTCTCCTGCCCGATCACGTAATCGTCTAGAGTCTTTTTTATTTCCGCGGGCTTCGGAAGCCTTCGGCGCTTCTCCTCCAGCGAATCCTCGACTTCGTACTCCTCGGTGATGATGTCGTTGCAGAGCTCGACGCATTCGTCGCAGATGTACACGGTGGGGCCGGCGATGAGTTTTCGCACCTCGTTCTGGGCTTTTCCGCAGAACGAGCAGACCAGCATGTTCGCCTTGTCGTTGATTTTCCGGGTCACAGGGTCCTCCGTCAGTCTACAAGCGGCCTGGCGGGAAGCGGCCTTTTTTCCACCACGGTGTCGATTATACCATAGGTCTTCGCCTGCTCCGCGGACATGAAAAAGTCCCGCTCGGAGTCCGCCGCAATGCGGGAAAGCGGCTGCCCCGTATGCTTGGAGAGGATCTTGTTGAGCTCTTCCCGCATCCGGAGAATCTCCCGGGCGTGGATCTCGATCTCGGTGGCCTGCCCTTTCGTTCCCCCCAGCGGCTGGTGGATCAGGATGCGCGCATTGGGCAGCGCCGTCCGTTTCCCCGCGGCGCCCCCGGCCAGAAGCACCGCGGCCATCGAGGAAGCCTGACCGATGCAGACGGTGGCCATCTGGGGCTTGATGAACTGCATCGTGTCGTAGATCGCCATCCCCGCCGTCACGTACCCCCCGGGGGAATTGATGTACAGGTTTACATCCTTGTCCGGGTCCTCCGCCTCGAGAAAAAGGAGCTGGGCGATGACCAGGTTGGCGATATCGTCGTCGATCGGGTTTCCGATGAACACGATGCGGTCCTTGAGCAGCCGGGAGAAGATGTCGTAGGATCGCTCGCCGCGGCTTGTCTGTTCCACAACGATCGGCACAAGGGTCATCCCGCCACCTCCTCCCTGGCCTCGGCGTTCTCCTGGAGGAACGCCATTACCTTCCTGTCGAGCAACCGGTTGCGCAGGCCGTCCATTCGCTCCTCGTCCCCGTACATTTCCCTTATCTTTTCATACTCTATCCCGGCGCCGGCCGCCATCCGTTTCATCTCCGCCTCGATTTCGGAGTAGGGGACGTCGATGCCCTCCTTTTCCGCGATCGCCGACAGGAGCAGGGACAGGCGGACCGCCCGACCGGCGTTCGGGGCGAACCTCTCTTTCATCTTTTCGAAATCCATGCTCACTTTCTTTAGGTCGACTCCCTGGGACACGAGCTGGTTCGCGGTGTCCTCGATCATTGTGATAATCTGGCGGTCGACCAGCGTTATGG
>JBAUKK010000236.1:0-2563 GCA_049577645.1 Candidatus Deferrimicrobiaceae bacterium | reverse complement strand
CTGTTGCGCGAGGACTCAGACCTGATCCGGCCCGAGACCCGGGTGTTCCTGCGGGACTGCTACGACCACACGATCCAGGTGATGGACATGATCGAGACGTACCGGGAGATGGCGGCGAGCCTGGTCGACGAGTACATTTCCTCGGTGTCGAACCGGATGAACGAGATCATGAAGGTCCTCACCATCATGGCGTCGATCTTCATTCCCCTGACCTTCATAGCCGGGGTGTACGGAATGAACTTCGACCACCAGGCCTCGCCGTACAATATGCCGGAATTGTACACTCAGTACGGCTACCCGGCCGTCCTGATCTTGATGGCGGTGACGGCGGGGGGGTTGGTATGGTACTTCCGGAGGAAGAATTGGCTGTAGGGCAACCGGCGGGGACGGAGAGGACGGCCCCGGGAAGGAGGAGCACACGATGACCACGCCCGTGTTCGCACGACCCAAGGAGAATGTGGCGTTCGACCCGAACCGCTTTGCGCCGAAACCGCTATTCGAGAGCCCGGAGATGAAGGTCATCCAGGCCGCCTTCCGGGCCGGGCAGTTCATTCCCGTCCACAAGCCCGACGTCCACGTGGTTCTCTACATCCTGTCCGGGGAGGGGGAGGTCGTGGCGGGGGAGACGCGGCGCCATGTCAAGGAAGGGGACCTCGTCGTCGTTCCCCGGAAGGTGGCCCGCGGCGTGAAGGCGAAGGCCGACATGGTCGTCCTCCACGTCGTTTCCCCGCTCCCCACGGAAGCCGACCACGGCGACATGGCGGCGAGGATCGCCCGGGGGGATTTCGAGCTGCCGGCGTGAGAAGCGGTCGGCGCGACGATGGGAGCATTGATATCCAACTTGATGTCCTCCGCGAAAACCGTGCGGGGAAGGAAGGGAAGAGGAAAAACCTGGCAAGACTCGGAAGCGTCGCGGCGGCTGTCATCATTCTTGCCATGGCGTGGGCGGGAAGCGCCCTCGCCCACTGCGACACGATGGACGGGCCGGTCGTCACCCTGGCGAAAAAGGCCCTCGACAAGGGGGACGTGACCCTGGTCCTCCCGTGGGTGGCGAAGGAAAAGGAGGGCGAGATCAAGGAGGCCTTCGACCTGGCGGTCGCGGTTCGGGGAAAGGGAACGAAGGAGAAGGAGCTTTCAGACCGGTATTTCTTCGAGACGCTGGTGCGCGTGCACCGCGAGGGGGAAGGGGCGCCGTTCACGGGTTTGAAGTCTGCGGGGCTCGACCTGGGGCCCGCCATCCCCGCGGCGGACAAGGCGCTGGAAACGGGCGACCCCAAGCCGATGCTCGCGCTGATCGAGGAGAAGACCCACGAAGGGATCCATAAGTATTACGTCGAGGCGATGGAGAAAAAGAAGCACGCCGGGGAAAGCGTGGAGGCGGGGAGGGCGTACGTCCAGGCATACGTCCCGTTCCTGCACTTCGTCGAGCGGCTCTACACCGACGCCACCACACCGATCGCCCATGGCGCAGGCGACGTGGGCGGGGCAAGGCCCGGGCATCCCGAGCCTGCCGCCGCCGGAAAGCACGCGCATTGATCTTACGGGGACAGCCTCCTCCGTAGGTACAGCCGGGAACGGAATCGTCGCCGGGCAGAACAGGGATACAATGTTACTCCCGTTTCAAAAGGAGGGAATCCATGCGCTACCTGATACTGGGAAGCGGACCGGCGGGGATCGCCGCCGCGAAGGCCATCCGCAAGCGGGAAAAGGATGCCGCGATCGTCATTGCCACCGAGGAGACGGCGGACCCCTACCTGAGGCCGCTTCTGCCGGATCTCATCTCGGGGGACGCCGAGCTTTCCGCCTTGACCGACCCGCAGGGGGAGGATCTCGAAACGAAGCGGATCGAGCTTCGCAAAGGAAAACGTGCCGAAAGACTTAACGCGGCAGAGAACCGGGTATATTTCACCGACGGGACCGAGGAGGGGTATGACTTCCTCCTCATCGCCACGGGAGGGAAGCCGATACTGCCGGACCCCCTCAAAAAAGCTCTCGGTTCGATCATCCCGTTCGACTCCCTCGAGGATGCCCTGCGGATCAGGGAACGGGCGTCCCGCCCCGGCGTTTCGGTCGTGTACGGCCCGGGCTACCTCGCCATCGAGGCGTGCCGGGTCCTGCGCAAGGCGGGACAGGATGTGACCTGGCTCAAGCCGGGCCAGCCCCGGTTCGGCAATCCGATCGGGGGGGAATTCGAGGCGAGCGTCATAAACGAGATCCAGCACCGCGGCGTCGTGCTCAAGGACGGGGCCGGGATCGAAAGCGTAACGGAGGCCGACGAGGAAACATCCCTCGTGCGCACCACCTCCGGCGAGGAGATCCGGTGCCGGATGATCGTGGCAGCCACCGAGCGACTTCCCTGTACGGAGTTTCTGGAAGGAAGCGGGGTGAAGGTCGGCACGGGCGTTGTCGTGGACGACTACCTGCGGACCTTCATCGGGAACATTTACGCTGCGGGGGACTGCGCGGAACTGGTCGACAAGACCACCGGCCAGAACCGGATCAATTTCGGGTGGCGAAGCGCCATCAAGCAGGGGCAGCTGGCGGGGGAGAACATGGCGGGCGG
>JBAUKK010000235.1:0-9311 GCA_049577645.1 Candidatus Deferrimicrobiaceae bacterium | reverse complement strand
CCGGAATGCAGAGCCGAATACCTCGAGGGGATCTACGGATGCCCCGACTGCCGGGTGCCGCTGGTACCGGAATTGTCGCCGCGACCGCACCCGGAGTATGTCGAGTACGTCACCGTGCTGGAAACGGGAAACCCCATCTTCCTCGCGATGGTCAAATCGATCCTGGCGTCCGCCGGGATCCGGCATTACGTGAAAGGCGAGGTGCTGCAGGATCTCTTCCGGGTCGGCACGGCGGAAATCCAGGTCGGGCGGGACGACGAGGAAAAAGCGAGGGATCTCCTCCGGGAGCTGAACATCGGCACCGGGGAAGCCGGGTGACGGGACTGGCGGTCAGCCGAGAAAATCCTCCAGCGCGGGGACCGTGAACCCGGATTCCCGCAACCCGGATTTCACACGCGCCACATCGATCGTTCCGATCCGCAGGAACGCCACGAATTCCCCCCGGAAGGGAGAAAGCACCAGGCTTCGAATCTCGATCTTCATCTCCTCCAGCTTCCGGATCAGCCCCAAGAGACGGGACACGTCCCGGGGAAGGATCACTTCGATCCGGACACCGCCGACCCCCTCGATGCGAAGGGTGTCGATGAACGCGGCGAGGATGTCCGCCTTGGTGATGATCCCCACCAGCTTCCTCCCCTCCACCACCGGTAGAGACCCGAACCGCTTCCTGTGAAGGATCAGCAGGGCATCCTCGATTGTGTCCTCCGATCTCACGGTAATCACGTCACGGGTCATGATCTCCTCGATGAGACCGGTCCTCCGGCATACCGTACCCCCCTCGTTGATCTTTTCCTCCCTGAGAACCCATTTCCGGAGATCCGTGTCCGAGACGATGCCCACGAGTTCTCCTCCCTCGACCACGGGGAGGTGATGAATCCTGTTTTCCTGGAGAACCAGGTTGGCATCCCGAACCGTATCTTTCGGGGACATCGCGATGACCTTTCTCGTCATCCTTCTGCCGACGTACATGGCTCGCTCCTTCCCTGGAGGGTCTTTATGTGTGCAATCGCCGATGACGTGAGGGAAGATCCGTTGTATCCCCCCTCCAGGACGGACACGATCCGCCCCTGACAATACCTGTCGGCCATCTCGGAGATTCGTTGCGTCATGTGGACGAACGATCGTTCCGTCAGCTCGAGGTCCGCAATGGGATCGTCCTTGTGCGCGTCGAATCCGGCGGAGACCATGATCAGGTCGGGCCGGAAACGCTCGATCTCGGGAATGACCTCCCTCTCGAAGAGATCGAGGAACTCCCGGTCCGCCGTGTGGGGCTTCACGGGCAGATTGAGAGTGAACCCGTACCCCTCCCCCTTTCCCTTCTCCATCCTTCTCCCCGTTCCGGGAAAGCAGAAGGTAGGGTGTTCGTGGATGCTGCAGAAATAGGTAAGAGGGTCTTCCTCGAAAATCTCCTGGGTTCCGTTCCCGTGGTGTACGTCCCAATCCAGGATGAAGATCTTTTTCACGCCGTGGACGGCCCGGGCGTGGAATGCCCCCAAGGCGACGTTGTTGAGGAAGCAGAACCCCATGGCCGATGCTCTCCCGGCGTGGTGGCCGGGCGGCCTCACGGCGCAGAAGATATTGTCGACCCTTCCGTTCATCACCGCGTCCACGCCCGCCATCACCCCGCCCGCGGCAAGCAGCGCGACATCGAAACTTCCCTCGCTGATCGAGCAGTCCACCGTGGCGAAGGACTTTTTCCCCGATCGCACGCTGTTTCGGAATTCGTTCAGGTACCCGGCGGGATGTACCTTCTCGATGGATCGCATGTCGGGCAGGAACGGCTCGAGAAGAACGAGGCTGCCCTGGAGGTCGTCTTTTCGGATTGCCTCGACAAGCTTCACCAGGCGCTTGTGGTTTTCCGGGTGCCCCGTGCGGGGCCGGTGATTGATATATCCGGGGGAATAGAGAAGGCCCGTCCTCCTCGGCGTGTTGGTGTAAATGATCTTGTACCCGTCCCAGGGATTCGTGGAAAGCAGGTACGCCTTCCCCAAAGGAAATATTTTCTCCTCCCGGTACTCCTCATCCTTGTCGAGGGAGTAGTAGCCCTCGGCGTTGGCGTAAACGGGAATCTTGAGATCCCTGCGGAACAGGGCGATGTCGTAGACGTGAGTGAGCCGGTTGATGTCGATCTCCTCGACGGGGAGCCCTCGCTCCTTCACGAGATCCCGAACGCCCTCCTTCATTCGCCGAAACTTCTCCCTGTCCAGGCAATCGAATCCCTCCTTCGCCCAGTAGTATTTCCCGACGGAAAGCGAAGCGCTGAGGCGGAACTGGTGGAACCCGAGGTCGTGAAAGAGCGTTTCGTAATGGCGGAACAGGGCCGATGCGTACCCCGAACTCTGCTGGGAGAGACGGATGTGATCGATGTAGACGATCCGGTTTCTCCTGCCGCGAAGATAGGCCGACAGTCCCAGGTTCCGGTCCCTCTCGGTGAGGAAGAACAGGGTCATCTCCCCGACGACATCGCTTCCGCGGAAAATCTGGGTGTCGTAGATGATCCGGTCTTTCCCCACCAGGAGCATGTTCTCCCGGTGTTCGAAATCCTGGATTTTCCCGGATACGCGTTCGAAGAAACGGGCGGGGGAGACGAGATCGCGGAAAAGGCGCTCCCAGCGGGAAAGAAGTTTCCTCCTCGAGGGAAGCTTGCTCACGAGGAATTTTCTCTTCGCCCCCTCCTTTTTGATGATGTCGGGGTTGAGCTCGGCTCCGAAGAGCCGGCTCTCCCCGATCAGGGTTTCGAAGCCCTTCTCGATTTCCCGCTTCGGGAGGGGGTGGGGCAGGCCCAGCCCTTCGAACGGGAGTTTTTCTCTCCTCAGAAACATCGCTTCCCCGGAAGCGGCAACTCTCCCCCATTCTGAGGTTTTCCCATAACGAAGAGCAAGCGGGACGACAGGGGAACCGCTCACTCCCCCGCTTTCGCACCCGCGTGCTTTGCGAGAAAATCCCTCAACGGGACCGCCGCAGGGGGAGAGGGAATACCTTCACCCCTCAGGATCTCGCCCGCGCGCACTCCCTCCTTCCCGTAAAAGGCCGCGTTGGCCTCCTCGTCGATCTGGAGGGCGGCCCCTTCGACGGAAACGCCCGCAAACAGACCACGGCTCCGGGAGTAGGAGTAGATCTCGGCCTTGAGTTGCGCGTCCGTCGACGCCGAGGCGCTGCGCCCCACGGGGCCGGCCGCGACAGCGGCGTCGGCCCCCACGGTGAACTTCCCCTTCATGATTCCGTCGATGCTTTTGCCGCTCTTGAAGACAAGGATGACGTCGGTGGACTGTGCCCCGATCTGCCACCCGACGCTTCCTCCCGTAAGGCTTATGAAAACCGGGTTGCTCCATCCTCCGCGGTCGTCGCGAACCAGAACCACGCCGCGCCCGTGTCGGCCGCCCACAACGAAACCGACCTTGATCACGCCGGGAACCACGGCGATGCCGTGCGCATTTTGCAGAAGGCTCGGCGGGATCCCCGTTTCCGGGATCGCGGAGATCTCTTCGAGCACCTCGACCGCCGTCCGGACGACTTCCGTTTCCCTGCTCCCCGCACCGAGCGGTCCGGCGATAAACAGCAGGACGGCGACCACGGCAGGGGCAATTGCCCAGCTCAATCGTTTCATGGAATAACGCTCCTCTCCTTAAAAAATGATGGGACTGCGGGCGTAAAACCGCCCCCCCGTTTTGGCAGACATGAGTACGGCGAACGGGGTTCCGTATCAGGAACGAACCGCTCGGCCCGAAAATTCATGAGGGGGCCCGGTGCTCCCCCGCCCACGCCCGCTTCCCCTTTGCGGTGAGGCGCCGCAGGGACCGTTCCTCCCTGAGAGCGTCGGAACGGGTCCCGCACGGTCGTTTTGCAAGAAATGCCACGGGGGGATTCATCCGGGTGAAGGCAGCGCCGTTGCCGGTCAGGTGCCGCCGGTACCGGGCGTCCGGGTCCTTCGCGATGCCCGTGTAGATCTTCCCTCCCCGGCATTCGATCATGTAGACCCACCAGATGCACGTCATCCCGTTCGCGTCCCGTAATCCCGTCAAGGGGCTTCGGCCGTCGAGGGATATCCTTCCCGTGCTTCCCGGCCCCAGAAGCGTATTATATTCCTTCCCCGCCCCCTCTTTGGGAAAAGGCCGGGAGTCGTTGTAGAATTTCCTCCAGGCGTATCCGGACGGAAAAGAGGCCCGGAACGGGCCTTTGGGAGGTGCACCATGTCCGACCTGGACCGGGAAAAGCTTTCTTCCTACCTGGAATCCCTCTCCGGAAAACCCGTGCGGGTCGTGGCCCTCACCCCCCTGGGGGAAACGGTAACAACCGGCGCCGTCAAGGAATACGGATACGGCATCCCGGTCATGGTCGAGTACGAAGTATCCGGAGAGCGCCGGAAGGCCGTGTTCGAGACGACGAGCCCGGGGCCCTTCGGGCATGAACACATGGCGGACAGGGCCCAGATGCTTCTGTGGGACCACGAGGCATACAACCGCCTTCCCCTTCATGCGCGTTCCCTGGACGTCGGTGGGGTTGTTCCGGACGGCACCCTTCTCTCGCTTGGAAACGTGGAGGAGCTCTTCCTCCTCGTCGAGCACGTGGAAGGGCGCGGTTACATCCAGGACCTGGCCCGCCTCCAGGGCGGGGCAGCGCTCTCCGACATCGACCGTGCGCGCGCGGATGCTCTTTGCGACTACCTCGCAGACATCCACCGGGTAAGAGGCCTCGACCCGGGGCTTTACGTGCGGCGCATCCGGGAGCTATTGGGTCACGGGGAGTGCATCATGGGGATTCTCGACAGCTATCCGCCGAAGCATGGGCTCATCACCCCGAAACTACTCGAGGGGATCGAGCAGCGGTGCGTGTCCTGGCGCTGGCGGATCAAGGGCCGGACCCACCGGCTCAGGCAGGTACACGGGGACTTCCACCCCTATAACATCCTGTTCGGTGAAGGCGTCCGGTTTCGGGTGCTGGACCGTTCCCGCGGGGAATGGGGCGACCCGTCCGACGACGTCACCTCCCTCACCGGGAATTACCTCTTCTGCTCCCTCCAGCGGAACGGAAAGCTTTCCGGGTCCTTCGAAACCCTGTTCCGGAGATTCTGGGACCGGTACCTCGAGAGTACGGGCGACCGGGAGATGCTCGAGGTCGCAGCCCCCTTCTACGCATTCCGGGGTCTTGTGATGGCCAGCCCCGTCTGGTATCCCACCCTGGACGAGGACGTCCGCAGAAAACTCTTCTCCTTCATAGAGGCCGTCCTGAACGCGGAGGCATTCGACCCGGGCCGCGTGAACGACTACTGCGGAGTACGGTAACCGTGGAAGCGGGGTTTGCCGTCTGGATCACGGGACTGCCGGCGTCGGGAAAATCGACCGTCGCCGCCGCGTTGAAGAAAGAACTTGCGTCCCGCGGGGTGAACGTCGCGGTGCTTGAGTCCGACGCACTCCGGAAGGTCCTTACCCCGCAGCCGCGCTACGACGACGAGGAGCGGGACGTTTTCTACGGCGCGCTCGCCCACATAGGCCAGCTCCTGACCGAACACGGCATATCCGTGATCTTCGACGCGACCGCCAACCGGCGGGCCTATCGGGACCGGGCCCGGGACGCCATTGCCCGGTTTCTGGAAGTATTCGTCGACTGCCCCCTCGACGTATGCATCTCGCGGGACCCCAAGGGAATCTACCGGAGAGGAAAAGAAGGAAGCGCCCCCGGGGTCCCCGGCCTGGAGGCCGTCTATGAACCCCCCGACTCTCCCGACGTGGCGGTACGGGGCGACGCGGAGGATCCGGCGCACGCCGCACGGCGAATCGTCGACAAACTCATCGAATCGGGATACGTGAAGGAGTGACGCCTCGTGGAGACACCCAAAGGCATCGGAGACCGGTTTCAGCAGGAAACGAAATACGAGCAGGGACGGTTGGGGGGAGACCCGATCGACTGGTCGTCCAGACCTCCTCTGTACAAGGAATATCCCGGTGCGAGAAAGATCCGGCTCCCCCGGCCGGAGGCGCCCGTCCGTTTTTCCTTTACGGAAATCGTGTCCCGAAGGCGCAGCGTCCGGGAATACTCCCCCCGGCCCCTTCGCCGGGAGGACGTCTCTTTCCTCCTGTGGGTCTCCTCGGGAATCCAGAGGGTGGAGGCGGGCCACGAATTCCGCACCGTCCCCTCCGCCGGCGCCCTGTACCCGGTCGATACGTACGTGATCGCCCACCGTGTGGAAGGAGTGGAGCGCGGCGTGTACCATTACGGCGTCAACGGCCATCTCCTGGAGGAGGTGACCCCGGGGGATGTCGGAGGGGACCTCTCCCGCGCGGCGCTATACCAGCAGTTCTGTTCCGAAGCGGCCGCCGCCTTCGTCTGGACGGCCGTCTTCCCGCGCGCCAAGTGGAAATACCGTCAGCGGGCCTACCGGTACGTCTACCTCGACGCGGGGCATATCGCTCAGAACCTGGCACTGGCGGCCGTCGGCCTCGGGCTGGGGAGCTGCCAGGTGGCCGCCTTCTTCGATGACGAGATGAACGCCCTCCTGGGCGTGGACGGCGTGGAAGAGAGCGTCGTCTACTTAAGCGCCGTGGGGCATCCCCGCTGACCGGGAGAGCGCAACGGATATCGCTCACAGGGAAGCAATGCTCGCCCGGTAGGTCCGGAGCGTCTCCGCATCGAAAAGGACGAACCGGACGAGCGCGGGCGCCCTTTCCTCCTTCGACAGGAACGCCGAGACGGTCGACAGGGCGACGAACGAAGCCTCCCCGACCGGATATCCGTACGCCCCCGTGCCGATCGAGGGAAAGGCGACCGAGAGCAACCCCATCGTAACGGCGACCCGGAGTGATTTCCGGTAGCAGGAGGCGAGAATATCGGGCTCGCCCTGATTCCCTCCCCTCCACACCGGCCCGACCGTGTGGATGACGTATTTTGCGGGGAGCCGCCCGCCGGTCGTCACCACCGCCTCCCCGGGGGGACACCCCCCCTGCCTCGCCCGGATCGCCTTGCATGCCTCAAGGATCGCGGGGCCGCCGGCCCGATGGATCGCCCCGTCCACTCCTCCCCCCCCGAGCAACGACCTGTTCGCGGCGTTCACGACGGCGTCCGTCGATTCCTTCGTGATGTCGCCCTGGACCAGCCGGATCGTGCCGGTGCCGAAACTCCGCTCCATCCCATTCCCCCCGATCAGTGGTATCATTTTTCATGGTACCCCATGCCCGGCGGGGCGAACGGGAGCTTAACTACAATCTTATGAAGCTTGGCATAATGGGAAGGCGGATGGTGACCCTCGACGAATTCCCCGAGTACAAGGAACGGATCCCCGGAAAAATGGGCGCAGGAAACCCTGGGTAATCCCTCCCCTTCTCGTTTCGGCCGCGGATTCCCGATCACGATGGAATCGTGGGCAGAGGGAGGCCCCATCGCATGATCCCGGCCGATACGATCCCCGTCCCGAACGAGATTTCCCTCCGCGTGCTCCGCGCCCTGCGGAAGAGAAAGAAACTCTGGCGGTTCCTCCGGGAGTTCTGCCGCGCCGCGGAGAGAGCAAAGGGGTCCCCGTACCTCGTGGGGGGGATCGTCCGCGATCTCATCGAGGGGCTACCGGGCAAGGACGTCGATCTGATGGTCGCCGGGATCGGGTTCGATGCGCTGGGGGAAATCGTCTTGGCCCTTCCCCGGAGAGAACTCGGGATCCGGCGGGTCATCACGGCAGGAAAGCGGTTCGCCGTGTACAAGGTATCGACCTCCTGGTCCACAGAGGAGATCGACGTGGCGCTTGCGCGCACGGAGTTCTCCACCGGCCCGGGGCACCGCCAGTTCGAGGTCCGCACCGACGGAGTCGATGCACGGGGGGACGCGGCCCGCCGCGATTTTACGATCAACAGCCTGATGTTTTCCTTGCGCACGGGGAAAAGCCGGCTCACGGGGGAGGTGATCGACTTTTTCGGGGGGCGGGAAGACCTCCGCCGCAAACGGATCCGGGGCGTGGGGAATCCGCGAGACCGGATCCGGGAAGACCCCCTCCGGATGTTGCGGGCCATCCGCCAGAAGAACGAACGGCCCGGCTATCGGATCGAGAAGAAAACCTGGCAGGCGATCTGCGGAGAAACAAAGGAGCTGTTGGGAACGATTTCCGGCGAGCGCCTCGTCGACGAACTGGCGAAATCGCTGTCGGCGAACCCCTCCGGAACGGTATCGGACCTGTACCGTTCGGGAATTCTGCCGCTGTTGATCCCCGAGATCCCGAACGGGGGGCCCGGCCCCCTGTCGCGCATGAAGAAGAGATACGCCCTCCTCCAGGCTTCTCTCGGCCGCTTCCTGCCGGAGACGGTGCTGTTCGCCAATCTCCTCGTGGACGTCGCGCAGAACGAGTCCCGCCATCGCGTACACGGGGGGAAACGGGATTCCCCGCACGGTCGACGGCGTCCCCCTGCAGGCCCGATCGGAAGGGACGCCTTCCGCCTTCCCCGCACGGAAGCGCTCGCCCGAAGGCTTCACATCCCCCGTGTCCGGCGAGTGGTCCAGATGGTCGAGGACGTGTTTCGGCTATTCCACATCCGGATGCTGCGCAACCCGCACGCACAGATCGAGACGATCTTCGGCCGGTGGGAGGACCCGGAGCATCTGCACGCGCTCTACACAGCCGCCCGCGCGGCGTCCTCGAGGAGTGTCGAGGACTTCCGTCCGGCCCTTCGAACCGCGGCAAGACGGCCGCCCCTTCTTTCCGGCGACGACATCCTCGCATTGGGGGTCCCGGCGGGGCCCCGGGTGGAATCGATCCTGGAGGAGGTCCGGGAAGCCACGCTTACCGGCAAGGTTTTGGACAGAAACGGGGCGGAGAGACTGGCCTTCCTTTTACGCGCAGAAAAGCATCCCCCTGCCATTTCTCATCGGTGTCGAAAGTCGAGAAGAAGGGTGAGCAGAAGCCCCAGCAGGGCAAGAATGAGGACGAAGTCGTTCGGGACGAGATAGCGAAGTGCCTCGATCTCTTCGAACATCATGAAACTGGAAAGTAGCGGACCGGCCACAGGGGTCATCTGCATCTCCCGGGAATCCGACTTCCGCCGCTCATCCCACATATTATACCGCAGGGAAAATGCCGCCGGTAGAATTGCCTCCTCCCCCGCCACGGCCGTATATTGAGAGATGTGGGAGGAATCGATGAGAAGCCCTTGGATCGTACTGCCGCTGGCGTCGGCATCCGTGATGGTCCTCTTCCTGTCCGGCGGGTGCGCCCCGAAGACGCAGGTTCTGCGGGACAACCGTCCCGCCGTGGCCATCCGTCCGCCTTCCGCGAATACGATGGATGTGCATCTCCTGTCGGAAAGACCGGAGGCGCCTCCGCAACCGCCCTACTC
>JBAUKK010000234.1:0-1579 GCA_049577645.1 Candidatus Deferrimicrobiaceae bacterium | reverse complement strand
GTCTCCCCATCAATCAAAACGGCAAAGTCAGAGCCGGCCACCCTGTGAATATTTGAAATAAATTCTTTTATTACGGAACTGTTCCCTATCATATCTAATGTAGTAAATGATGATCTTGGGGGAGTTTTTCTGTCGATGCGAGGGAGAGGATCCACGGCAGAGCCGGGAACGACCGTTGGAGGTTCGGACGCGGATGGCGATTTCCCGTCCCGGGAAAAGTGGATCCGGAATGGTCCGATGCGGAAGGAAATGCCTCCCTCCAGTTGCACCTGGGAGATTCGTTTCCCCTCGACAAATGTCCCGTTCTTGCTGTTGTCGGAAAGGAAATACTGATCACCCACCCGGAAAATACGCGCGTGTAGCCGGCTTACCGAAGGGTCGGGCAGTAACAGATCCGCCTCCTTGCTTCTTCCGATCCTGACCTCTTTCAATCCGAGCCGGATTTCGACGGTCATCCCGTTCGAGATCGAGACGGACAGGATCGCCGGGTTTTCTGCCGGAATCATGGGGAACCCCTGCGTTTTTCCCGTACACGTTAGCAAAAGGAATGCCGGAATCTTACCCCATTTTCCATTTCGACGCTTCCCCAATCTTGTCCGTTGATAATAGAATAATGATTATCCCGAACACTTGAGGGGGAAATTGCATCGCAATTATTTTTAAAGAATCCATCCGCCCGGGAGGACCTCATGTCCATGGAAAATACCGATTTCCTCTGTAGAAGGATCGTCGAAAGCTCCCCCGACGCGATCATCTTCTCCGACCAGGACGGGATCATCCGGCTCTGGAATGCCGGGGCCGAGGCGATCTTCGGGTACACCGCCGAGGAGGCGGTGGGGATGATGCTCGACATCATCGTTCCCGAAACGATCCGGGAGAGGCACTGGGAAGGGTACTACCGGGTGATGAAGACCGGGGTGACCAAGTACGGGAAAGATATGCTCTCCGTGCCGGGGATTCGCAAGGACGGCTCCCGGGTCTCTCTCGAGTTCTCCGTTGCGCTCATCCGGGACGAGGACGGCGTTCTGCTCGGCGTATCGGCCGTGCTGCGCGACGTAACCGCCCGCTGGCGGAAGGAAAGGGAGTTGAAGGAACGGATCGCCGCGCTGGAAGGGCCTGCGAAAAAACCGGACTCTCCTTCCTAACGCTGCAGGGAGCTCCTGTGAAGGCACTGGCGGGGAAACCGGTACCCCCGCTTCCTTGCCCAAAGCACCCCTAACGGGGACAGCAGCAGGAGCAGGGTGGCCACTGTGGATGCCGCATCGTCCTCTCCCTTGCCGTTCACGTAGGCACATCCTCCGCCCCCTCCACCGCCGGAACCGGTCGCGGCCCCGTTTACCGCCGTGTAGGATTTCGTTACCAGGGAGCTGTTGTCGAGTCCGTCGTCCACGCGTAGACCCACCACGTAGGTCCCTGTAGCATCGGGGGTAAAGGAGACATCGGGGACGTTGCTTGCGGGAAGAGATGCGTTGCTGCCCGCCGGGCGGGACACGAGAACCCACCGGTACGTGAGTTGCTGCCCGTCCGGGTCGTCGCTTCCCACCCCGCTGAAGGAGACCGGAATCCCGACGTTGTCGGT
>JBAUKK010000233.1:0-15576 GCA_049577645.1 Candidatus Deferrimicrobiaceae bacterium | reverse complement strand
GGCCCGGCGGCTTCGGGAAGGGACGGGGGGGGGGGTAATCCTTTTCTCGCGAAACGTGCAGGGTCCCCGCCCGGTCCGGGATCTGTGCCGGGAGATCCGCGCCGCCGCCGGGAGGGGACATCCCGCCCCGCTCATCGCCATCGACCAGGAAGGCGGCAGGGTGATGCGCCTTACGGCACCGGGATTTACCCGCTTTCCCCCGGCCCGGTGCTATTCCCTGTTCTGTTGCCGTGCTTCGCGCGTGGCGGAAGCCGTCGGCGAGGCGATCGGGTCGGAACTGCGCGCCGTCGGGATCGACATCAACTTCGCCCCCGTCCTCGACGTCGACAGCAACCCGAATAACCCCGTGATCGGGGACCGGGCCCTTTCCACGGACCCGCATACCGCCGCGGAGCTGGGGATCTCCTTCCTGCGCGGGATTCTGTCCCGCGGGGTACTCCCGGTCGGGAAGCACTTCCCCGGGCACGGCAATACCGCAACAGATTCCCACGTGGAGCTTCCCGTGGTACGAAGCTCCCGGGACACGCTCCGCAAGAGAGACCTCCTCCCGTTCCGTCGCGCCATTCGTGCAGGGGTTCCCGCGCTCATGACCGCCCACGTGCTCTATCCCGCGCTGGATCGCGAGTTCCCCGCCACCCTGTCGGAAAAGATCCTCCGGGGTCTCCTTCGCAAGCAGCTGCGGTTCCGCGGCGCGGTGTTTTCCGACGCATTGGAGATGAAGGCGATCACGGGCCGGTTCGGGATCGGCGATGCCGCCGTACGGGCCGTTTCCGCCGGGTGCGATGTCGTCCTGGTCTGCCGGGGGGAGGGAACCCAGGAGGAGGCCGTGGAGGCGATCTCCCGCGCGTGGGCGGACGACAGGGAGTTCCGGAAATGCGTAGCGGCGTCTACTCGCCGGGTGTTCCGGCTTCGCCAGGCTCTTCATCCGGCGGGAGGTCACTCCCCTGCTTATCGGGCGTCCCTGCGGCAGGTGGGGACGCGGAAGACTCGGGAGCTGTCCCGTCTTCTGTTCGATCACTGGGAAAGTAGCGGGCAAGCATCCCGGGGCGGTAGATCCGGTAATATTGGAGAAGGTTGAAGAACACTCTCCTGAGATAACCGCGCGTTTCCCGGTACGTCACCGTTTCCAGAAACATCGCCGGGTCCCCGTTCGCCCTCTTCCACCACCTGTCCACCGCCTTTTCCCCCGCGTTGTACGCGGCGACGGCCCGCACGTAATCGCCGTCGTACGCGGTCATCAGGTGCGCGAAGTAGGCAGCTCCGAGGGCAACGTTCAGTTCGGGTTTCAGCAGGTCGTAGCGGTGAATCGTTTCCCCGATCTTTTCCCTCCGGGCAACCTCGGCGGCCGTGCGGGGCATGAGCTGCATCAGACCCACCGCCCCCGCGGGGGACAGGGCGTCGTATTGAAACAGGGATTCCTGCCGTATGATTGCGTGGAGCACGAGGGAGTCCACGCCGGACTTCTTCCCGTCGCAATCGCCCAGGTATTGCGGCGCCAGCGGATACCGGAGTCGTTCGATCAGCCCCCCGGCCGCCCGGCCGGTGGAAGCTCCGACGGTCTCGCGGATCGCTCCCCGCAGGTCGCCCGCCAGATACCGGAACAGCCCGGGCGTCCCCCCGTCGGCCAGTCCCGTCGTTTTCCGGACCGCGCCCCGGTCCACCCGTTCCGATTCCAGGATGGCGTATTCGACCAACCCAAGCCGGGCGAGGCGCTCCACGCGCCGTACCTCCTCCGCATCCTCCTTCGACCAGTCGGCGGCCCGGATCTTTTCCCAAAGACTCTCCCTCTCCTTCGTACAATGGGCGGTCTCGCCGCTGGAGGGGGCATTGAGCATTTCGAAGGGATCCCTGCCGAGGCGCATGCTCGAAAATATCGCATACGGTCCCGCGTCGTAATCCGACGCGAGGATCCGAAACAGTGCATCCCCCTTCTGTTTCTCTCCGGAATCGGACATGGTCCGCGCCTTCCAGTACGCGTGCCTCCCCCGCTCCACCGGAGCCACCGCCGATTTCTCCCCCGAATCGAACGCCACGATCGCATCGGCGTGCCGTTGCTGCCGGTAGATCCCGAATGCGTAGCGAAATACCGACTCGCGGCGGATCCGCTCGTCCCGGGCCTCGAACAGCTTTCGAAACTGCTCCGCGCACCCCTCCCAGTCCTCCTCCTCCTCCGAGATCCATGCCGCCTGGTATCGGGCTCGCTCCGCGATATCCGGCGGGGCATCGCTTTCCGCGATCTCGAGGAATCTCCGGCGGGCTTCCGCTGTCCGGCCCGCCATCCACTCCACCCTCGCGGAGAGAAAATCGACTTCCGACCGGAACGGAGCGGGAGCGTCCTTTACCACCCCGGCCAGCATGGACTGCGCCCCGGAAGTTTCCCCCTTCTTCCTGAGGAACTCCGCATAATCGAGAAGGAGGTTGTAGTAATCATCCGAGGGGGAGAACTTCTCCGCAGCCTCCTGGTAAACGGCGCGGGCGCGCCCGTCTTCCCCGGCGCGAAACAGGGCCTTCGCGTACTTCCCGTAGAAGGAGACGGGAAGATCCCACTCCGACACCTTCCCCTCCCGATACCATTCCCACAGGCGTTCCATCGACAGGAGCCCGCCTTCCTGGACCGTGGAGGAAGAGAAGTTCTCCAGGTACGCCTCCGCTGCCTTCTTGCGCTGCGTGTCCCGCTCCTGTTCCCCCTCCGTTTCTCCATCCGGTTCCCCCTCCGGTTCCCTCTCCGGTTCCTCCATCAGGCGTGCGGCGAGATACCCCTCGGCCGCCGTCCTTTTGTCTCCCATGACCTTGCCCCGGGAAGAGCGGAAATACTTCTTCGCGGACGGGATGTCCCCCGCCTTCGCTGCGGCAAAGGCCAGTTCGTGCGCGAGATACGGGATCAGGGGGGATTGCGGGAAGGAGGAGGTAAGCCGTTCGAGGGTCTTTGCTGCCTCCGCCGGCTTCCCCTCCCTGGACAGGGCCAACCCCGTGAAATAGAGAACGTAATCCCCGAGGTCGTAATCGCCCGGGGAAATTTCACCGAACGCCTTTCTCGCCTCGGCAAACTTCTCCTCGGAGAGAAGGGACCACCCTTGACGGAACGTGTTGTCCTGGGAAGAAGCGGATGCGGCATGGGCAAAAGGAGCAAGGGAAAGCAGGAGAAGAAGCGTTGCGAGTCGTTTCAATTGTCTCAACAGGTCATCCCCCGCGGAGAATCCGGAAACAAATCCCGGTATGGTATTATCGCGGAAGTCTCGCCGAGAACTCAAGGAAACGGCCGAAACCATGAATTTCTCCCTCTCGACCCACCTTTTCGTCTTCCGGGAACTGGACGAACCCATTGTGTCGCTTTTCCCGAGGTTCGGGTTTTCCTCGGCCGAATTGTGGGCCATGCCGCCCCACTTCCCTTATGGCGATCCGGTTGCGTCCGGAGAGGTCATCTCCCTCCTGGCCCGACATGAAGTCCGCGTGGCCAGCCTCCACGCCCCGCTCTATCCGGACGTCCGGACGTACAAGAAGGACCGCTGGTATTCGCTTTCGTCGGAGGACGAAGCGCACCGGCGGGTATCGGTTAGCGCCACGATCGCGGCGGGGACCTGGCTGTCACGAAACGGCGGGGGAACCCTTGTTCTTCACACCAGCTTCCCCGCGGAGAACTGGTATCCGAAGAGGTGGGGAACGTTTCTGGGATCGATGAACGATCTCCTTGCGGAGATTCCGGAAAATGTCCGGATCGCCGTGGAGAACATGCAACTTCCCTCGGGACGCGTGGAGATCGTCATGGATATCGCCGGCCGGTACCCGGAGGACCGGGTCGGGGTGTGTCTCGACCTGGGCCATGCCAACATCGAAGGCGATGTCCGGGACGCCATCCGGGACTCGGCGCCCCGACTCATCCACGTGCACGCTTCAGACAACCACGGCGACCGGGACGATCATCTCGTCCCGGGGCGCGGCGCGATCGCCTGGAGAGAGGTGTTCGCCGGGCTTCGCGAAATCGGCTTCCCGGGGCCGATCACCGTGGAGATTCGCGACTACACCCGGGGCGACGACCCCCCCTTTCGGAGTTTCGAGGAGATGCTCGCCGAGTGCCGAAGCGCGCTCGATCGATTCGCCGGCGAAGGAGGTTGACTCCGCACGTGGACGAACGGGCCATCGCGACGATCCTTTCCGAGCATTTTCGCGTCCCGGCACCGGTGGTCGGGGTGAGCGAGCTCGCGGGGGACGCCTCCACCCGCCGGTACTACCGCGTCCGGATGTCCCCGTCCTTTCCCCTTTCCTCCCTCATCGTGATGCAATACCCGGACGAGGTCGCCCCGGGAAGGGAACTCCCCTTCGTGAACGTACACCGGTACCTGGCCAAGGCGGGGATCCCCGTGCCCGGGATCTACCTTGCCGTGCCGGATGCCAAGCTCCTGTTCCTGGAGGACGCGGGCGACACGATGCTGGAAGGGATTGTTCGCTCCGCGCGCTCCGAAGACGAGGTCCTCCCGCTCTACGGGCGGTGCATCGAGATCCTGGTCCGTATCCAGCGGGACGGTACGAAAGCGCTCGACGGGGATGCCATCCCCTCCCGTCTCGCGTTCGACGTGGGGAAATTCGCCGAGGAGATCGACTTCTTTTTCGAGAACGCCGTCCGGGGATACGGGGGCATCGCCCTGTCGGAAACGGATGAGCGCACCCTCGAGGACCTGATCCTGCCGTTCCTGAATGAGATGGCCGCGCTCCCCCGGGTTCTCGCCCACCGCGATTACCACAGCCGGAACATCATGGTGATCCCCGGCGGGGAAGGAGGCGCGGCTCCGGAATTGCGGATCCTCGATTTCCAGGATGCCAGGATGGGAAACGTCTTCTACGACCTCTGCTCCCTCCTGCGGGACTCCTACGTGACGCTGTCCGAGAAGGCGGTCGACGAACTCGTCTACGCGTACCGCCACTCCGCTCCCGCCAGGCTCAGGCAAATGGGGGGTGACCCGGCCTCCTTCCCGTACCATCTCGACGTCTCCGCGCTGCAGAGGAACATCAAGGCGATCGGTACGTTCGGGAACCAGGCCCACAACCTCGGGAAGAGGTTCTACCTCCGGTTCATCCCTCCTACCGTGGCTCATCTCTCCGCGAACTTCGACCGGAACCCCCGGATGAAGCCGCTGGCCCGCAGACTCCTCCCCGTCCTTTCCGATCTCGCGGACAAGGCGGCTTCCGAGGCGCCGCCTTGAGGGGGATGATTCTCGCCGCCGGGCTGGGGACCCGCCTTCGCCCGCTTTCCTACGAACTGCCCAAGCCCGTCGTCCCCGTCCTGGGCCGACCCCTGTGCACCTACAACATGGAATTCCTGCGCCGATCGGGGATCAAATCGTTCGTCATGAACCTCCACACGCAACCGAAACTCATCAGGCAATCCGTGACGGGTTGGGGGGGGAGGACCGTCCGCATCGATTTCACGATCGAGCCGGTCATACTCGGCACGGGGGGAGGCATCCGGAACGCCCGGGAGTTTCTGAAGGGAAGCACGTTCGTCACCATGAACGGGGACATGATCCTGTCGTTCCCTTTTGCGTCCGCCCTCGCCTATCATCGGGAGAAGAACGCGCTGGCCACCCTGGTCCTCTTCCCGGACTCCGCGAGACGGTACACGCCCGTGTGGGTGGGGGAAGAGGGGCGGATCAAAGGATTCGGGAGCGGGGCGGACGGGGGCGTGCGGTCCGGATTTTATACGGGGTGCCAGATCGTGGAGCCGGAACTCCTCTCGAAGATCCCGCCGTCTCGCGCGTCCTGCATCATCCGGGAGACCTACGCCCCCCTCGTCGCCGCCGGAGCGCCTGTCTACGGTTTCCTTTCCTCGGGGCGTTTCCGGGAATTCGGCACCCCGGCCGACTATCTGGAAGGAACCCTTGCCCTTCTGTCCGGCAGGAGGCGGGAAGCGATGTTTTCGGGGACGGACGACCGCGGCGTCACGATCACCTCGCCCGTCCATATCTCCCCGAGAGCGAAAGTCGCCCCGGGCGCTCGTGTCGGCCCGGGGGCCGTCATCGAAGACAACGCCACCGTGGCCGACGCAGCGTCGGTCAGCCATTCCATCCTGTGGCCGGGGGCCGTTCTCCCCGCAGGAGAGAAACTCGACGGCGCGATTCTTACCCCGCGGCGCCGCGTCCAGGTCAGATGAGGCTCTCCGGGCACCCCATACGAGGGGCGCATGCAGCGGAGCGGACGAGGAAGGGGGTTCCGAGCGGAGCTTTTCCGGGAGAAAGGGCAAGCGCAGGCTTGCAGGTGTTCCGCAAGCCGAGCGACGAAGCGAGCGGACCCCCTCCGAGGATACGCAGCCCAATCCCGGCGCCCCTCGTCGCCGGGGCGCATGCGGCGGAGCGGACGCCGGAGGGGAGGCTCATCCCTTCCAGTGCAGATAGAAGGAGAGAACGGCGAGCAGGAACGTGTACGACGCGAACCAGAGGAACTTTCCCCGGGTGACCAGCCTCTCGACGAACGTCAGGGCGATGTACCCCACAAGGAGCGCAAGGAGGAAGCCCAGGGCGGAAGGGAGAACCCCGGGCAGCTCCGCCGTGCCCCGGAGGAGTTGAAGGCCCGCCGCCCCCAGAATGGCCGGTACCGAGATGAAGAAGGAGTATTTCGCGCTTCGCGACGCTCCGATCCCCAGAACGAGGGCAAGCGAAATCGTCGAACCGGACCGGGACAGGCCGGGCCAGACGGCGGCTCCCTGCATGATCCCGATGGCCAAGGCCTCCCAGAGATCGATCCTCTCCGGGTCCATCTTGTGGCGGACCCGAAGGTTGCTCAGCAGCAGGAATGCCGTCAGGAGCAGGTAGCCGATTCCCACTCCCGCGACGCTGACTCCGGCCTCCACCGTGTCGTGGAATGCGTAGCCGATGACGGCGGTCGGCACGCTGGACACGATCAGCAGCAGGATGTCCCGCCGTCCCCAGGCCGCCTCCCCGAATCCGGTTTCCCGCCGGAAGAAGGAGGCGAGAACCTCGGCGATCTCCCGCCGGAGGAAGAACAGAATGGCGAGGAGCGTACCCAGGTGAAGGAGGATGTCGAACGCCAGCTCGGGGTCCTTAAGCCCCAGCATCTTCTGCGCGAGGAACAGGTGTCCCGAACTGCTTACCGGGAGAAACTCGGTGAGCCCCTGAAGGATCCCCAGCAGGATGGCCTTGATGGCAGTCACCCGGAATCCGTCACCGGATTCCGGATTTGGCGGCTTCCACGGCGTTTTCCATCACGGCGCGGATCCGTGCCACGGTCTTCCGGTCCTTTCCCTCGAAGCGAAGGACGAGCACGGGCTGCGTGTTCGACGCCCGTACGAGCCCCCACCCTCCGTCAAAAATGGCGCGCACGCCGTCCACGTCGATCACCTCCTTCGCCTGCGGCCGGACGATCTCCGCCACCTTCTCCACGACGAGGAACTTGTCCCCGTCGGAACACTCCACCCGGATCTCCGGCGTCGCCACGACGGGGGGAAGATCGGAGAGCATTTCGCTCAAGGGGCGGTCCGAATGTGCGAGTATCTCGAAGAGCCTCGCCGAGGCGTAGATGGCATCGTCGAAACCCAGATACCGGTCGGCAAAGAAAATATGCCCGCTCATCTCGCCGGCCAATTCCGCCGACTCCTCCCTCATCTTCTTCTTGATGAGGGAATGCCCGGCTTTCCACATGACCGGTCTTCCGCCGTGCCGGGCGATGTCATCGTACAGGTTCTGCGACGCCTTCACCTCCGAGATGACCGTCGCCCCCGGCTTTCTCCGGAGAATTTCCCGGGCAAAGAGGACCAGAAGGTAATCCCCGTACAGGACTTCCCCCTTCTCGTTCACGGCGCCGATCCGGTCGGCGTCGCCGTCGTAGGCGATTCCCACGTCAGCGCCCTCTTCCCGGACCGCACGGATCAGGAACCGCAGGTTCTCCGGAATGGTCGGGTCGGGAAAATGGTTGGGGAACGACCCGTCCATTTCGCAGAAGAGCTCTACCACCTCCATCCCCAGATCCCGGAACAGGGGCGGGGCCACCGGCCCCGCGGTCCCGTTCCCCGCGTCCACCACCACCTTGAGCCGGCGCGGGATGGAGATGTTCGATTTCACGTATTCCCGGTAATCCGGCACCACTTCCCGGCGGGTCTCCTTTCCCTTTCCGGAGGCAAAGTCCCCCTTTTCGATGATCCGCCGGATCTCCTGGACCTGTTCCCCGTAGAGGGTGGCGGCTCCCACGCACATCTTGAACCCGTTGAACTCGGGCGGGTTGTGGCTCCCCGTGACCATCACCCCGCCCTCGCCCCCGAACCGGACGATGGAGAAGTACAGGAGGGGGGTGGGACAGATCCCCACGTCGACGACGTTCACGCCCGCAGACAGGAGCCCCTCGGCAATGGCGTCCCGAAAGGAGGCGGAGCTCAGCCGGCAGTCCCGCCCGAGCATGAGGGACCCGATTCCTTTCCGGGCCGCGTAGGTACCGAATCCTCTTCCGATGGAGACGACCGTCTCGGCCGAGAGGTCCTTTCCCACCATTCCGCGGATGTCGTATTCCCGGAATATCAGCGGATTGATCACGATAACCCCTCTACCCGAGATGGATCTCCGAGAACGCCCGGGAGGCGCGGCGTGCGACCTTGGTGCGGTGCGCCGCGCGGGACACCTCGCGCGCGACGGCAGGCGCCACCTTCCGGTTGAACATCGACGGTATGATGTAGTCTTCAGAGAGCTCATCTTTCCCCACGCAGGAGGCGATGGCGTGCGAGGCGGCGAGCTTCATTTCCTCGTTGATGCAGGAGGCACGCGAGTCGAGGGCCCCGCGGAAGATCCCCGGGAAAACCAGGGAGTTGTTGATCTGGTTCGGGTAGTCGGAACGGCCCGTCGCCATGATCCGGACGTAGGGGGCGGCATCCTCGGGCTGGATCTCGGGGTCCGGGTTGGCCATCGCGAAGACGATGGGATCCTTGGCCATCTTCTTCAGGTCCTCCACCGTGATAAGCCCCGGGCCGGACAGCCCGAGAAACAGGTCCGCTCCCGCCATGACGTCCGACAGCTTCCCTTTCTCGCTCGACGGGTTGGTGTGTTCTGCATACCATTCCTTCATGAAATTCATGTGCTGCTTGCGCCCTTTGTAGATCGCGCCGACGCGGTCCACGCCGATGATGTTGCGGACCCCCGCGGTCATGAGGATCTTGCTGCACGCCACGCCCGAGGCGCCGACGCCGGCCACCACCACCTTCAAATCCTCCATCCGCTTCTTGACGATCTTCAGAGAGTTGAGCAGCGCGGCGAGGACCACGACGGCCGTCCCGTGCTGGTCATCATGGAAGACGGGGATGTCCATCTCGGCCTTGAGGCGCTCCTCGATCTCGAAGCACCGGGGAGCGGAGATGTCCTCGAGGTTGATCCCGCCGAAGGAGGGGGCGAGGGCCTTCACGATCCGGACGATCTCGTCGGTATCCTTCGTGGCCAGGCAGATCGGCCAGGCATCCACGCCGGCGAACTCCTTGAAGATCAACGCCTTCCCTTCCATGACGGGCATCGCCGCCTCGGCCCCGATGTCGCCCAGCCCGAGCACCGCGGTTCCGTCGGAGACAACGGCCACGGTGTTCTTGCGGATCGTCAAGGTGAACGACTTCTTTATGTCCTTGGCGATCGCCATGCACACGCGGGCCACCCCGGGCGTGTAGGCCATGGAGAGGTCGTTCCTGGTCTTTACGGGAATCTTGCCGTGGAGCTCGATCTTTCCTCCGAGATGCTTGAGGAAGGTCCGGTCGGAGACGTTTATAATCTTCACTCCCGAGACCTGCTGGACCGCCTTGATGATCTCCTGCGCGTGCTCCACACCGCGGGCGCGGATCGTGACGTCCCGCATGACCGTGCCTTTCCCGACGCCGCTCATGTCCACCGCGCCGATGTCGCCGCCGGCATCTCCGATCGTCGTCGTAATCTTTCCCAGCATGCCGGGCTTGTTCTGGATATCAACGCGCATGGTTATGCTGTAACTCTCGCTTGGTGCCAACATCGCTGGCATGGAGTCCTCCCTTGGGGAAGTCGGTATTGGAGTGGGTATTTCGTAATCTGTGATTCTATTTAGCCCACTCCGCTATTTCAAGGGATTTCGGCCGGAAAAACGGAATCTTCGCGAATCCGCCGGCGGGACCCTCCGGTAACTGCGATATTCCCCTGCCGGTTGCATTTTTTTTCGGGGCCCCGTATACAGGGCGATTCCTCCGGAAGTATCATTAGGCAAGGGGGAATCTATTCACTTGGAAACGATCGAGGTAGGTAAAAGAATAAAGAGCATCCGGAAGAGGAAGAACCTGACGCTCCAGGAAGTTTCGGAAAAGAGCGGCATGTCCGCCACCGCGATCAGCGCGATCGAGCGGAACGTGTCGTCCCCCACCGTGACCACCCTCGCGGCCATCGGGCGGGCTCTCGGGGAATCGCTTTCCTCCCTGCTGGGAGAAGCCGAGATCGAGTACATCCTGACCCGCGCGTCGGACCGGAAACGGCTGGCGACGAACATCCGGAACGTCGAATTCCAGAGCCTCGCTTCCGGCGTGCCCGGACAGCGGTTCCACCCCGTATTGAGCATCCTCCTGCCGGGGGCGAACAGCGGAGAGGACTACGTCAACCACCAGGGGGACGAATTCTTCTTCGTGATCCGCGGATCCCTGGAAGTGGAGAGCAACGGATCCTCCGTGCTGCTCGACGAGGGGGACAGCCTCTACCTCCGGGGAAACACGCCCTACCGCTGGAGGAACGTGTCCGTTCAGGAAGATTCGCACATCATGATCGTATCGACCTCCTGACGGCTTTCGGGGCGGGTTTTCCGTGCGGACCCCGGGGGCGCCAGGCCCCGGGCGGGCGAAGCGCGTCCACTCACACGGAACGGGTGACGCCGCTGCGCAGGCACACCGGGGACAGCCCGCAGGCGGAACACCGCGGAGTCCGGGCGACGCAGACCCGCCGCCCGTGCCATCCCAATCGGGTGGCGAACGCCCACCACTCCGTTTTCGGCACCGCCGCGGAAAGGTCCGCCTCGATCCGCACCGGGTCTTTTGAACGGGTAAGGCCGAGCCGGAAGGAAACCCTGCCTACATGCGCATCCACGGGAATCGCGGCGACCCCGAAACAGGCGCCGAGGAGGATCGCCGCCGTCTTTCTTCCCACGCCCGGAAGCCTCGTCAGCTCTTCCATGCTCTTCGGCACGTTCCCTCCATGCCGGGAAAGCAGCCCCTCGGCGATCCCCTTGAGCGCCTTCGCCTTGTTTCGGTAGAACCCCGTGGGGCGGACCGCATCCTCGATCTGCTCCAGCGATGCCGTCGCAAACGACTCCGGGCCCGGATATCGGGCAAAGAGCGCAGGAGTCACCTGGTTGACCCGGTCGTCGGTACATTGGGCGGCCAGCACGGTTGCCACGAGCAGTTCGAAAGGGGTCCGGTACCGGAGAACCACGCCGGCGGACGGATACGCCCGGGCGAGATAATCCAGGACGAAGGGAACAGGCCCCGGCCCCTTTCCCCGGGACATCAGGCGGGGCTCCGCCGGTAGACCACCACATCGTATCCTTGCACATCCACTTCGAGCAGGACACCCTCCACCTCGCAGGTGAACATCTTCCCGGGTCCCAGGAAATCATCCTCCGGCGTGAGGAGAAACGCGTCGCGATCGGAAAGCCAGTCCAGCATCCCCCGGACCTCCCGAAAGGTCATGTCGAACGCGGTGATGATGCTGTAGACCTTCCCTTTGTGCTCGATGGGATAGGTCTCCATCTCCCCGTTTGCCATCCGTTTCCTTTCCTGCTTTACGTGAGGGTTTTTCCTATTATACGCTGTATCCCCGGCTGCGATAAAAGGGGGAAGGACAAAGGCCTTGCTTCTGCGAGACATCCTTGTGCACAACGCCCGGAACCATCCCCGCCGGACCGCGCTCTCCTCGGAACATGTCGCCATATCCCATGCGGATCTTCTCGACCGGGTGCGGCGACATGCGGCCGCGCTTGCCGCCCTCGGGGTGACAAGGGGTGACCGGGTGGCGATTCTGTCGCAAAACTCCCCCTCCTACGTGGAGCTTCTTTTCGCCGTCACGCAACTCGGTGGAGTCCTGGTCCCGCTCAATTACCTGTCCGTCGTCCGGGAACACAGGACCATCCTTCTGGACGCGAAGCCGCGGTATCTCCTGTTCGCCGGAGAGTTCGAGGCTACGGTAAGCGCCCTGCGCCCGGAATTGCCCGATACCGTCGAAGTCGTTCGGATCGAGCGCGACGGCGATGGAGTTCCCGGCCTGCCGGACGGGGGCCGCGGGGAGGCCGGGCTGCCGCTTGCCCATGTCGCCGTATCGGAACAGGACGTCGCGCTGCAGATCTACACGAGCGGGACCTCGGGCAGCCCGCGGGGCGCCATGCTCTCCCACGCGAACCTGTTGGCGGCCTGTGCCTCCGTCGCGCAGGAGGTCGGGCTTTCCCGGAACGACGTCTTTCTCTCCTGCAACCCCCTGCCGTTCATGGTGGGGGTCGGAAGACTGCTTCGATTTCTTTATGTCGGCGCAAGCATCGTCATACGGCACGACTTCGACCCCGAAGAGATCCTGCGCACGATCGAGCGGAAAAGAATCACCCATGTCCTGTTCACCCCCACGATGATGGCCCAGATCATGGATCTCCCCTCCGCGGACCGCTTCAACCTCGCCACCCTCCGGAAGGTGCTCTACGGCGGCCCCTCCATTCCCATCGATCTGCTGAAACGGGCCATCCGGTTCTTCGGATGCGACATGGTCCAGTCGTACGGCCAGGTCGAGTCCGCGGGCGTCCTCACCTTCCTGCAGCCCGAGGACCATTCCCTTGACGAAAGCGCGCCCTACATGCGCAGGCTGACGTCGGTGGGGAAGGAGGCGATCGGCGTTGAGGTCCGGGTGGCGGGCGAAGGGGGGACGGAGCTTCCCCCCGGCCAGGTGGGCGAAGTGATCGCCCGCGGGAAAAACATCTTCACGGGATATTACGGGGACCCCGGGTTCTCCGCGGAAGTGCTCCGTAACGGCTGGCTGTACACGGGGGACGTGGCGTCATTCGACGAGGAGGGGTACCTTTACCTCCTCGACCGGAAGCATGACACGCTGATGATCGGGGGGATCTCGGTCTATCCGCGCGAAATCGAAAATGTCATCGGGGAGCATCCCTCGGTGGCGGAGGTCGCGGTCGTCCCGTGCCCCGACTACACCCTGGGGGAGGTCCCCGTGGCCATTGTGGCACTCAAAGAAGGGAGCCAGGCGGACACCCACTCCCTCCTCGAACACTGCCGAACCAACATGGCCCCCTTCAAGGTCCCCCGGGCGATCGAGTTCACGTCCTCCCTCCCGAAAAACAGCGCGGGAAAGGTGCTGAAGGCGAAGCTGAAGGAGACGATGGTGAGGGGAGACATCACTCGCCGAACACCTCGGCCGTGAAGGAATAGAGTTCCGCGTCCTCCCTCCAGGCGTCCGCGGGGAGGCCCGCCTTCACGCACACCCGGGAAAGAAGCGTTTCGCGGTCCCACCCGTGCTCGACAGCCACCTGTGGAAGGAACAGCCCCCGTTTCGTCCCCTTTTGGATCATCAGCCCGTGGACCCCTGCCTGTACATCCTCCGGCCGGACCGGCTGCAGTGGAGTCAGTACGGAGATCTCGATCCGCACTCTTCCTGCTTCCTCTGCCGTTACCCGGGGGAACCGCGGGTCCTCGGTCGCCGCCGCGACGATGCATTCCTGGATGGTGCGGTACAGCGGGGCGTGAGGCTCCGTGTAACCGATACAACCACGGAGACGGCCCCCGCTGCGAAGCGTTACAAATGCCGCTCCGGGGGCGGAGAGGGTAGGGTGTGCGGGACTCTCCGCGGGCATCTTCCCCTCGGTGACGCAGGTTACCAGCGCATCGCGCGCGATCCGGAGCAATTCCTTCTGCTCCTCGGACGAGATGCAGGCGCCCCGGATCTCGGTTTTTTCTGCCATGTTTCTTGCGTCCTTTCCAGGTAATTCCTGCGCAGGTTCGCCGTCGATATCCTTTGAGAACTCCATGCCTCTCTTTTCGTCCGTATCTATATAAAAATTCATTCAGAAGTCACTGTTTCCGGCGGGATGAAATCAAACGTTGAAGCGTATTTGCAGGATGTCCCCGTCCTGGACGGGGTATCCCTTCCCCTCGAGCCGCAGCTTGCCCTCGGTTTTTGCATTCGCCATCGAGCCGCAACGGAAGAACTCCTCGCACGGGATCACTTCGGCGCGGATGAACCCCTTCTCCATGTCGGAATGGATCTTTCCCGCCGCGTGTGCGGCGATGGTTCCCCTCCGGACGTTCCACGCCCGCACCTCGTCTTCGCCCACCGTCATGAAGCAGATGAAATCCATCGCCTCGAACGCACCACGGACGAGCTGGTCCCTGGCTCCCTGCAGGATCCCCATTTCCTTAAGAAAAACGGATTGCTCCTCGGCGGAAAGACGGGATATCTCCTCCTCGATCCTGGCGGACAGGCGGATCAGGGTGACGTGCCGAGAAGAAGCCGCCTCCCCCAGTTCCGGATAGGCCTCCGCGGAGAGGTCCCCCTCCGCCACGTTCAGCACCAGGAGAAGCGGTATCCGGCTCACGAACCGGAACCCGGAAAGAACGCGGATCTCCTCGGCGGTGAGGGAAAGTTGCCGGAGAGGTATCTCCCTCTCCAGGGCTTCCACGGCCTTGTGAAGGGCGTCCCACTCGTGGTCCCGCCGGGCTTCTTTCGTCATCCTTTCGATCCTCTTCTGTGCCACCAGGTAATCGGATACGACAAGCTCCGAATCGACTGCCCGGAACTCCGCTACCGGATCCAGCCCCCCCGGGGGCGCAGGATGAAAATCGTCCGAAAACCCCCGCAGGACCAGGCCCAGAACGTCCACCTCCCGGATGCTGGCCAGCGTTTCGGGAGGAAGGAGGGAGGCTCCCCCGGGATCGATCTCGACGCAGGTGATCGCTATCGGGGTGGTCTTCTTGGGGCGGTAGATGGCGGCGAGCCGTTCCAGGCGGTCGTCGGGGACTTTGATCGTACACACCCCCGCGGCCGGGGCGGACGACGGTGATTCCTTCGACCCTCCTCCCAGGGCCCGGAACAGGGTGGTTTTCCCGACCCCCTCGTTCCCGAAGATTCCGACTCTCACGGCGCCCCGGGCTCCTCGGAAGGGATTCCCGCAAACAGGTCCGACTCGGGCAGGGGACCCGGGGGGAGGCGCGATTTCGCGAGAACGTACGTTTCGCGGCGGCAGAACTCCCGGTACCCTTCCCGGGAGAGGATCCGGTTGTAATCCTTCGCCTGCGTCTTGTGGCAGTAGAAGGCCTCGATCTTTTTCTCCACGTAGCCGGAGGTGTCCACGGTCGTGGTCAGCTTCGCCCGCGGGACCCCCGCCAGCGGGACGCCCCACTCGTCGAAAACCTCCTGGGCGATCTCGAACTGGTACAGCTTGTAGGGCGCCCAGGGAAGGAGGCCATCGTCTCGCTGCCGGGGAAACCGGCACGGATCCGCCGCGGCATCGAACGCTTCCAGGGCGACGGAGCACATCATCACGTGGTCGGTGTGCCGGGAAACGCCCTCCGGGCCGAACCCGATCATCACGTGGGGG
>JBAUKK010000232.1:0-11009 GCA_049577645.1 Candidatus Deferrimicrobiaceae bacterium | reverse complement strand
CGTCTGGGGGATCAGGAAGAGGAAGAAGGCGGTCAGGTTGAACAGGGTCGCGGTCCAGATCCAGGAGACCAGATCCGAATGCCCCTCAAGACCCTGGTAGAGGTACTTCATCGGCGCCAGATGGGCGGTGTCGGAATAGTACTCCTTGAACACTTCGGCGCCGAGCAGGAACAGGTTAAGGAACATCGCGTACGCGATGAGTTCGGCGATCTTGAAGATCGCCTCGTCCGTGATCCGGAACTTCGTCCACCTGCGGATGACTTGAAACATGAGGATCATTCCGGCTGGACCGGAGCAGAACGCCGAAGCGAGGAAACGCGGGGCGAGGATCGACGCGTTCCAAAAGGGGCGAGCCGCGAGGCCGTTGTAGAGGAAGGCGGTCACCGTGTGGATGGAGATCGCCGCGGGAATGGAAAACAGCAAAAGGGGCGTCACGTACTTCATGTTCGGCTTGCGCCGGTAGTAATAGCTGTACAGCATGTAGGACGCGATGGAGAAGTTCAGGAGAAGATACGTGTTCAGGACGACGACGTCCCACGCCAGAAGGGACTGGGGGAAGTTCAGGATCCCGATCTTCGGGATCAGGTGCCAGAACCGGTCCGGCCGGCCGAGATCGACCGTGACGAACATCAGGCACATCACCATCGCGGAGACCGCCACGAGCTCGCCGAGGATCGCGATCTCCTTGATCGGCTTCCACTGGTAGACGTAGGCCGGGATGACAAGCAGAACGGCGGCCGCCGCCACGCCCACCATGAAGGTGAAATTGGAGATGTAGAATCCCCAGGACACCTGGTCCCGCATGGCGGTGACAATCAAACCGGAGTACAGCTGGTTTCCGTACGCGAGAACCCCGATCACTATAAAAGCCAGGAGGATACCAACCCACGCGTAGTAGACCTTGCTCCCCTTTTTGAGGAGGGCGAAACACCCCATGATAAATGCCCAAACTTTCTTCATCGGCCGCCTCCCCCGCCGGTCAAAATGAGTAGAAGTAGTAGAACTTCGGCTGGGTATTTAACTCCTCCTTGAGGATGAACACCCGCTTGTTCTCGATCACGTAGCGGATCTCGCTCTCCGGATCGAGCAGGTTCCCGAACTTGCGGGCGCCTACGGGGCAGACCTCGACGCATGCCGGGTACCTCCCTTCCCGCTCCCTGGTGCGCTGCATGCAGAAGATACACTTTTCGACCACCCCGACGGGCCTCGGCCGGTTCCCCAGGTAATGCGTATCCGGGTTCACATCCCCGGCCGGAAGACCCGGCTTCTTCCAGTTGAAATGCCTCGCCCCGTAGGGGCACGCCGCCATGCAGTACCGGCAGCCGATGCACCAGTTGTAGTCCACGACCACGATACCGTCGTTTTCCTTCCAGGTCGCCTGGACCGGGCATACCTTGGTGCATGGCGGATTTTCGCACTGGTGGCACTGGACCGGCATGTAGAAATGCCCATCCTCGGGGACAAGGGCCGGGTTGTAATACCGCTCTGAGTGCTCCAGGTCCACCCCCCTCTCCTTGTCGAGCCGGAGCACCGTAATCCAGTGGATCTGGGGGTCACGGGACTGGTTGTTCTCGGTCACGCACCCGTATACGCACCGTCGGCACCCGATGCACCGGGAAAGGTCGAGGCCATACCCGTACAGCACACCCTCCATGGAAGGAGACGTCTTGACCTTTACCGGCTTGCCGTAGCGGGTGCTGTATTCCTTTTCGAGCCGCGAAACGACATCCCGGATCTCGGGCTTGCTCAATTCACGGAAATTCTTCTGGAAAAACGACTCCCAGACCGCGGCGGAGGCATTCTTCTTGGGAAGGGCCAGCGCGCCGATCCCCGCCGCGAGTCCCTTCAATGCTTTCCGGCGCGAGAGCTGGAAGATGCGATTCCCGCGCGTTTCCTTATCCGACATGGCATTCTCTCCTCGCACGATGGCCGAAAATAAAAACACCTTTTCCTACTGTATGTTTCCGGGACGCTCGGGGGTCGCCTTCGGGGGAATCGGCTTGAACCGGGGGTTGTGCGGGTTGTGGCAATGGGCGCACAGCAGGTACTCCTTCCTTCCATTCCATTGCCCCGTCCGCTTCCCGTGAATACCTACTTTCCAGTCCCGGTACTTGTCCCCGTGGCACTGGCCGCAAAGCCTGTAGCTTTCCGTAAAGTCGATCAACTCACCGGAGGCAAGCCGCAGCTTGTCGCGGTTCTTCAGGTCATGGCAGTCCAGGCACCATCGCTCGTTCTCCGCATGGTTCTTCAGCTGGATATTCGTGTGCTCCTCCTCGAGCTCCCGGCGCTTCGGGTTCGGAGTCATGTCGGCATGGCATTCGGAGCAGGGGAAGATCCCCTCCGTGAAGGGAGGAGGCGGAACCATGTAATCCTCGGTCTCCGATTTAGGGGGCGTAAGCCAGAACTCCCGGCGCCCGGCGTGCCCCGCAACTGCCACGAATACCAGGACAACCGCCATCACAAACAGGATAACAACGCACGTTGATCGATTTTTCATAACACATCCCGCCTTGTGTTCAAAAAGTCCAACGGTACTTCCCTCCTACGGAACGGGAAGGCGGACTTTTAGGCCTGCCGCCCCCTGCCGGGCTCTGTTCACGTGTCGGGCGATTCCTTCGAAGACGCACATCGATTCGTAGCAGCACACCGCCCGGGGGACCCTTTCGGATCCTCTCCGCCGCGTGTTGGCCCTTCCTACCCGTCCTGCATTCGCAGGCCCTGGTTTTCCAGAAAATCCAGATACTCGTAGATGATGTTGAAGTGGGAATCCTCCTCGCCCGAAAGGAGTTTGAAGAACTTCTTTTCCTGGGGATTGGTCGCATCCTTCGACATACGGGCGTACATCTCCCGCCCCATCGCCTCGAAGGCCAAGGCCCTGCGCATCCCGTCCGCGGCCTCCCCGGAGATGATCTTCTCCTTCCGGATCCGGCTGTGCTCACGCCGGAACAGGCGCATCCTCGCGTCGTGCGGCGTGGTCGACACCTTGGGGAATTTCCCCTCCACCTCGAGTTTCCGGGCGATCGCCTGGATGTCCTCCATGTGCTTCGTTTCCATTTGTGCCAGCAGCAAAAACACTTGCTTGGCGAAGGGGTCCGCGCTCTTGGCGGCGGCCGCGGTGAAAAACCGTTTCCCTTCGCTCTCGAACCGCAATGCCCTCTCCAGCGCGTTCGCGAGGCCCTTTTTCCCGCCTGTCGGACCGGATTTCCGCATATTCCTCCCCCCTTCACGAAAACTGGACTAACGAAGTATTATCCCTCTCCGACCGCCGGTTTTCCAGCGCTTTTCCCCCCACCCCGGGGAAGTCTCTCATTCACCCCGGCCGCCTGCTCCTTCTTCTTGGGACGCCGACCGGCCGCCAGGATCTTCTTCCGGAGGCGGATCGCCTTCGGCGTCACCTCGACCAGTTCGTCCGCGTTGATGTACTCGATCGCCTTCTCCAGCGACATGATTCTCGGCGGGACCAGCCGGAGCGCCTCGTCGGCCCCCGCCGCACGGATGTTGGTGAGTTTTTTCTCCTTGGTCGCGTTGACGTCCATGTCCACCGGGCGGGAGTTCTCCCCGATGATCATCCCCTCGTACACACGCTCCCCCTCGCCCAGGAACAGCGTGCCGCGCGGCTGCAGGTGGTAGAGGGCGTACGCGTTGGTGCGTCCCTCCCGGTCGGCCACCAGCGCTCCCGCGACCCGGTCCCGGATGGTGCCCTGCCAGGGTTCGTGCCCGTCGAACAGGTGGTTGAGCAGCCCGGTGCCTCGCGTCTCCGTCAGAAACTCCGACCGGAAGCCGATGAGCCCCCGCGAGGGAATCCGGTACTCGATACGCGCCCGTCCTCTCCCCGGGTTGATCATCCTTACCATCTTCGCCCTACGGGCCCCGAGACCCTGCGTGACGGCCCCGAGGTATCCCTCGGGGATGTCGAGGAACACCCGCTCGACCGGCTCCAGAAGCACGCCGTTCTCGGTCTTCGTGACAACCTCCGGGCGGGAAACGGAGAGCTCGAATCCCTCCCGGCGCATCATCTCGACGAGGATGGCCAGCTGCAGTTCCCCCCGCCCCATCACCGTGAAGGCGTCGGTCCCCGAAAAATCGATCCGGAGCGCCACGTTGCCCAACAGTTCCTTCTCCAGTCGCTCCCGGAGCTTGCGCGATGTGACAAGGCTTCCCTCCTGGCCGGCGAAGGGCGAGGTGTTGATCGAAAACACCATGGAAACCGTGGGCTCGTCGACCGCGATCCGCGGGAGCGCGCGCGGACTTTCCGCATCGGACACCGTGTCGCCGATGCTGGCCCGCTCTGCCCCGGCCAACGCAACGATGTCCCCGGCGGAGGCCTCCCGCACCTCCTTTCTCGAGAGCCCGTCGTAGACGTAGAGCATCGTTACCTTGACCCGCTCCGCGGCGCCCTCTTGCCCGCACACCGAAACAGAATCCCCCGCCCGGAGGGTCCCGCAGAAGACCCGCCCGACCGCGAGTCGGCCCACGTACTCGCTGTAATCGAGGTGTGTGACGAGCAGCTGCAGGACGCTCGCCGGGTCCCCGGACGGGGGGGGAATGTGGGAGAGAATCGCGTCGAACAGCGGGCGAAGGTCATGCGACTCCTCCCCGTCTTGACTCCGCGCGGTCCCCACCCGGGCATTCGTGAGCAGGATGGGGAACTCGAGCTGGTCTTCCGTCGCATCCAGATCGATGAAGAGATCGTACACTTCGCTGATCACCTCGCCGATCCGGGCATCCGGGCGGTCGACCTTGTTCACCGCCAGTACGACGGGGAGCTCCCTCTCCAGCGCCTTATTGAGCACGAAGCGCGTTTGCGGAAGCGGTCCCTCGGAAGCGTCGACGAGGAGCAGGACCCCGTCCACCATCTTGAGCGTTCGCTCCACCTCGCCCCCGAAGTCGGCGTGCCCCGGGGTGTCCACGATGTTGATCTTGACGCCACGGTAGACCACGGAGGCGTTTTTCGCCATGATCGTGATCCCCTTTTCACGCTCCAGATCGATGGAGTCCATCACGCGGTCCGGAACGGTCTGGTGCTCCCGGAAGATGCCGCTTTGCCACAGCATCGCGTCCACCAGCGTTGTCTTTCCGTGGTCCACGTGGGCGATGATCGCCACGTTCCGGATGGCGGGGGAAGTCATGCGGGGCGAATCCGTCACGCGAAGGAACGCTCGAACAGTTCCCGGATGGCCCGGCGACCGTTCTCCTCGAGCAAGCGCGTCCCGGTCCCCGTGAACCGGGCGCTTCGGACCCTGGGCTCCCCGGCCTCCTTCACTTCCTCCCAACGGTCCTCGGTCCACCGGAACCACCGGTCGGCGTCCTGGTCGAAGACGAAGATCGGCTTGTTGCAGAGCTTCGCGAACTCGGCGCCCCAACCCGTTCCGCCCCGAACGGTTCCGTCCTCCAGGATCTTGCCGATCACGTAGATCTCCTCCCCGGCGTTGACCTGGTACCAGATCGTCTGGAGCACCTTCCGGATCCGGGGGGCATCCGAATAGGTCCGTTTCATCAGCCGGGAGACGTAGGAGAGGCTCACGTCCCCGTTGCGGAGCTCTTCCCGGGTCAGGACCCGGACCCCCCGGGACCGGGCGATGTCATTTCCTTCGAATGTAAAGTGGGTCTCCTCGACCCCGAACCGCTCCGCCTGGACGCCGAACTCGTATTCGGCCCCGTTGGCGCCTCCGCTGTACAGAATGCTCTCTTCCCGTTTCTGCATCGTTCTCTCCTCGCTGTGTCGGATCGGGGCAAACCCGGATAGGAAGGGAAACCTCCCGGCTTTCCGTGACACGCACCGGTTAAGCGCGCTGCCTCAACTATAGCACGGCCGGAGACCCGGGCTCGCGGATCTCGCTCCGCAGCCTCGGAGGGGGGCTCCGTTCGTGGCTCGCCGTACGTTGAACCCGCGCGGCTGCGCTTAACCTCACCGCGAGCCAGAGTCCCCGGGAGACAAGCCCACCTTTCCCTACCCCGGGAGGAGAATCGTGGACAGGAAGGGAACGTAGGTGATGACGAGCACGCCCAGGAGCAGGATCAGGAGGAAGGGAAGCACCGACCGGTACACCTCCCCGAGGGGGCGGTCGAACCGGTAGGCGGAGAGGAAGAGGTTCATCCCCGCCGGGGGCATCAGGAACCCGAGCTCGAGATTCGCGAGGAAGATGACCCCGAGGTGCACCGGGTGGACATCGAATGCCAACGCAAGGGGGGCGATGATTGGAACGACGACGACGATCGCCGAGAAAATGTGCATGAAGGACCCGACGACAAGCAGGAACACGTTCAGGATGAAGAGGAACACGTACCGGGAGTGAATCGTCTGGCGGACCCACTGGAAGACCGTCTGCGGCACCCCCGCGTCGATCAGGTATCCCGTAAGACCCGTTGCCGCCGCGAGGAGGATGAGGAATCCCCCCACGAGGCGCGCGGACTCCGTCCCCGCCTCGGGGAACTTTCTGCGCAGGCTAACGTCGCGGTGAACGAACACCTCGATGCAGAAGGCGTACAGGACCGCCATCGCGGCCGTTTCCACGGTCGTGGCGAACCCGCCGAAGATCCCGAAAAGAACGATCACCGGAAGAAGGATGTCCCATTTCGCCTCCCACACCGACCCGCCAAGCTCCGCGAGCGAGAAGGGGGTCCGCCTCGCGCCGAAGAGGACCCCTGTCCGCACCGCCCAGCCGGTCATGAGAAGGACGAGGAGAACGCCCGGAAGGACCCCCCCGAGGAACATCTTGTCCACCGGGATACCGGCCACGACCGCGTACAGGATCACCGGCAGGCACGGCGGGAAGAGGAGCCCGAGCGACCCCGAGGCCGTGAGGAGACCGAAAGAAAACCTCTCGGGGTATCGCTCCGCGATAAGAGCCGGCAGCAGTATCCCTCCCAGCGCTACGATCGTTACGCCCGATGCGCCGGTGAACGTCGTGAAGAACGTGCAGACGAGCACCGTGACCACGGCGATGGCGCCGGGCATCCATCCCACCATCGCCCGGAAGAGCCGGACAAGGCGTTTGGAGGAGTTGCCTGCCGTGAGGATGTACCCCGCGAAGGTGAACAGGGGGATCGTGGCCAGCGTCGGGGAGGTCACGAGCCGATATATCTCCACCGGGATGGAGGCGAGAGGGACCTGGGAATGCCGGAAGAAGAGAACCGCCAGGCCTCCCAGGGCCGCGAACAGGGGAGCGCCGAGGAACACGGCCGCGGCGAGGACGACGAGGGAGACCGCGAAGGGGACACTCCGGGACAAAAGGTCTGACGAAACGAAGAGGGCGCCTGCCACTGCGATTACCGCCGTCACCGCGCGCCCCCCCCAGGTATCGGAGGAAAGCCGAACCAGCCGCCACGCGATCAGGGCGAACCCCAGGGGGATCGCCGCCTCGGCCAGCCAGACGGGCAGAAGGGGGAGAAGATGCCTGCCGTCGGCCCACTCGATCCTGACGAGGGTGACCCCCGCGTAAGCGAGGAGGAGAGAAACGGACGCGGAAACGGACGCGGAGAAGACCGACGCAGGCTTCCGGAAGACCTCCGGGAACAATCCCGTGACCGCCCCGATGGACAGGAGACGCCCGTCCCGGGCGGCGATCGCTCCCCCCAGAAACCCGATCCACAGGGTCCCGTGCTGGACGAGCATCGTCGAGCCGGGGACCCCGGTCCGCCAGAGCCGCCTGCCGACGATCTCCAGGATCGGCAGGAGAGCCATCGCACAGAGGATCGCGATGGACACCGCGTTTTCCGCCCGGTGGAGAAGTGGAACGCCCCCCTTCTCCGGAGTCACCGAGTCATCGCCCTTCCCGGGCCAGCGGAACTGCGGAACTCGTCCCGGTACTTCAGCACCAAGTCGAAGACGTCGGCAGGGACGATCTTCCCCCGGATCTGCGGGTAGATATCCTCGACGATTTTCCGCCACTCCGCCTCGACCGAAGGAGAAACATTCGTGATCTTCAGTCCATTAGCAACCATCGCCTTCATCGCTTGCTCGTTCAGGTTGCGGATCTCGCGCCGGAGGTGCTGGCTGGCGTCCCGGGAGACCTTCAGGATCTTCGGTCTCAGTTCCTCCGGGATATCCTCCCAGGCCCTCTTGTCGATGATCGTGGCTCCGGTGAGCGGCGCCCACTTGAAATCCGCCATGTTCGGGGCAAGGGCGAACCACTGGAAGGCCACTGCGGCAAGGGGCGTCGCGTTGAAGGCGTCGATCAGCCCCGTCTGCAGGCCGGGAAGGATGTCGACGACCGAAATCGGCACGGGCCGGAACCCCGCCTTCTTGTAAAGCTGGGTAAGGGGCTCGTCCCCGGCGCCGATGTACAGCTTCATGGCCTTCATCTCGGAGGGATGGGTGAAAGGCTCCCTCGCGAAGAAGTATACCCACCCCGCGTCCCCCCAGTTGAGGACGACGTACCCCTTCTCCTCGAGGCGCTTCTCCAGCAGAGGGGAGAGACGGTCGCGGACGTAGTCGAACTCCTCGTCGGAGGCGTACATCATCGGCACGTGCAGGCCGTAGAAGGAACGGTCGAGGAAGGCAAGTCCCATGCCCGTGATTGCAGCGGCGTGGAGCTGCCCCACCCGCATTTTCCGGAGCATCGCGTCCTCGTCCCCCGCCACTCCCCCGGGATATATGCGCAGGACGATCGCTCCCCCGGAAACCTTTTTCCATTCCTCCCCCATCTCCTCCAGGACGCGGTGCCACGACGACCCTTCCGGGGCGATCGTCGCCAACTTGATGATCATGGGCCCTGCATGCGCCGCGACGCGGAAGAAGAAAAGGAAAAGAAGAGCCGCGAAACCCCCCGCCACCTTATTCCAGAAAGAGTTCATCCACCCTCCCCAATAGCCAATTCGCCTTGCGCTGCGCGAGGAGGTTGGCGAGCCGGAACTCCGGGGTCTCCCTCCGCGCGTCGAAGGCGAGAGCCTGCGAAAGAAGCTCCAGGAACTCCCCCCTGGCCTGCGTTCGCACGGAAACCGTCTCGGCGAACGTCACCAGGGGAGAGATCTTCCTTCCGCCGCCGAGCTCCATCGCGCGAGCGAAATGACGCCTCGCCTCATCCAGTGACCCTCCCATCGCCTCCGGGCGGCCTCCATCAAAAGCAACGAAATATTCGTGAATCGCTCCATGGTCGTAATCTTCCTGAAGCGCGAGAGCCCTGCGCATGAGGGATTCGCACCGGGGCAGATCCGCGAGCATGTGGGGGTCGCCCCCCGAGAGCGAAATATCAAGACTCCATGAGGCGGCGGTCCAGTAGAGCAGGGGGACATCTTCCTTTCCCGCCATCACGGCGGCTTCCATCGGATCGATGAAAAGCCGTTGATGGAACCCGGGATGGGCAACCTCGAGACCTCTCATACCGTACTCCTTCGCTCTCTGGAGGAGGCGCCTCGCCCTTTCCTTGCCGGCGAGCGCCCGATTCGGGTCCTCCTCCTCCACCGCATCCTGCCAGACGAAGGCCGTAGCGTACTGCGTGAACCCCCGGCAAAGGGAGGCGAGCAGCCCCCGGTGGTCCGGCTGTTGTTCGAGGAGAGCCTCCTCCGCTTTCAGAGCGAACGGAACGGCTTCCCGGACCAGCTCGGGATCGTCGTCGGACGCAAAGACCTCGCCCCCGGCCGATATGCCGTCCGCCACCCTCCCGAGAACGTAGGCCCGGGGCGAGCACCCCACGGAAAACACCAGGATAAGCAGTGCGAATGCCGCCTCCACCTTGCGCAATCTATTTCCCGTTGGATGCCTCCTTCCGGGGACCGTTTCCCAGCGCCTCGCTCACCTTCTGGGCCAACTCTCTCCGGCGAAAGGGTTTCCGGAGAAACCCCGAAAACCCCGATGCAACGACCTCGCCGATCCTCCCTCTCTCGTCGTACCCGCTGGCCAGGACCGCACGGGCGGAGGGAGATATGCTGCGGATCTCCGCGAACGCCTCTTCCCCGGTCATCCGGGGCATCATCATGTCGAGAAGGACGAGGTCGATCTCCCCGCTTTTCTCACGATAGAGGTCGACCGCCTCCCTTCCGTCGCGAGCCTCCAGAACGCGGTAGCCGAAGGACTCCAGCATGGCACGGACCATACTCCGCACGTCGTCCTCGTCATCGGCGATCAGTATGGTGCCCGTCCCGCACAAGGGAAACGTTTCCCCCCTCTCCTCGACGGGCGACTCTCCGACCACGGCGGGAAAAGTAAGGGAGAACGTCGTCCCCTTGCCCACTTTCGAGGTCACCCGGATCAACCCGTCGTGGCTCTCCACGATGCCGCGAACCGCCGCCAGTCCCATGCCCCGCCCGACGAACTTCGTCGAATAGAACGGCTCGAAGATCCGCGAGGCGGTTTCCGCATCCATACCGGACCCCGTGTCCGACACCTCGAGCACCAGCTTCATCCCCGGGGAACCAGCGCCGGAGCCGACCGTCTGTTCCGTCCCTTCTCCCGCCGACGATCCGCCGAAGGGAATCTTCTCCCCGCGAGTCCGGAGGGTGAGAACCCCTCCGCCGGGCATCGCCTCCGCCGCGTTCAGGCACAGGCTCATGATTCCCTGCTTGATCTGGAGGACGTCCGCCAGGATCGTGGGGGCGTCCTCGTCGAGTTCGAGACGCACCTCCACCGACGGGGGAAGAGTCGACTTGAGAACCGGGGTGTCCTCCCGGATGATCCGGTTGATCGAAACGATATCCGGGCTTTGCCTTCCCTGCCCGGCGTACGCCAGGAGCTGCTGCGTCAGTTCCGCTGCCCGGCTCTCCATCCGGTCGATCGTGGCGAGATATCCGGCCGTTTCGTCGTTCCCTGTCAGCAGCAGGGAGAGCATCTCCGCCGCCCCGGTGATCCCCATGAGCAGGTTGTTGAATTCGTGCGCCACCCCCCCGGCCAGCATCCCGATCGTCTCCAGCTTCCGGCTTTCAAACAGGCGGGTTTCCATCACCTTCCGCTCCGTGATGTCCCTCGAAATCCGGAGAATCTGGGACGGAGAGGTGCCCCCTCCCCGCACGGCGGAGCAGACCGTCTCCACCTCCGTGAACCCCCCGTTCTTCCTCCGGAGGCGGTGATGGAT
>JBAUKK010000231.1:0-7221 GCA_049577645.1 Candidatus Deferrimicrobiaceae bacterium | reverse complement strand
CCTCCATGTGGATATCCAGCATCCGGCGCTCCGGAGCATCGGAGGGAATCGCATCCCGGAGAATCTCGGCCGTTCCCTTCATCGTGTGAAGCGGGTTTTTGATTTCGTGTGCGATCCCCGCCGTAAGTTCCCCCAGCGCCCCGAGCCTTCCTGCCCGGATGAGCTGCGACTCGATCCGCCGCTGTTCCTCGAGCGCCTCGGAGAGCCTCTTCGCAAGGCGCTGCTGCTTCTCCCGCTCCCGCCGCTCCCGGTCGACGAGCAGCCCCGCCACCACGGCCACGATGTTGTACAGGAGGATCTCCAGCCCCTTCTCCAGGGCGTCCCCGGGATCGCGCGCCACGAGGCTTAGGAACGCGTGGGGAAAATAGATGAGGGAGGCGAAGACGGAGACGGAGATCCCGCCGCGCACTCCCTCCGAAAACGCGGCGAACAGGATCGGGAGATAGTACAGGCGCCGGAGGACGTCGTGCGCCCAGGCGTATTCCGAAAGGGTTTGGTAATGGAGAACCGTGATCAACAGGCAGGGGACCCATGCGACGAAAACCATCCTTCGCGAGAACACCGGGCGCAGGTCGTCCACCACCCCGTTTATGAAGCGCCTCTCAGACATCTCTGCGGATGCCGTACTTCTCGATCCGGTAGACGAGGATGTGGCGGGGAACGTTGAGATAGGCGGCAGCCTGCGTGATGTTCCCCCCTTTCATGCGAAGGGCACGCTCGATCACCTTCTTCTCCAGATCGACGAGCGAGAGTCCGCCGGGAGGAAGAGGGGGCCAGTCCTCCGCGAATCCCTCTCCCGGCGCTTCACCCGGTGCGTATGCTGCGGAGACCGGGGGAAGATCCTCCACCGAAACCCCCTCCCCCCGGCACAGGATCACCATCCGTTCGCAGGCGTTCTTCAGCTCCCGGACGTTCCCGGGCCACGGCCTCGTCGTCAGCGCCTCCATCACGGCCGGCGGCACCGAGATCCCCCGGTCCGGGCTGATTTCCTTCATGAAGTGTTCCACGAGGGGGGGGATGTCTTCCGGCCTCTCCCGGAGAGGGGGTACGCGGATCTCGACCACGTTCAGCCGGTAGTACAGATCCTCCCGGAATCCCCCTTCGCGGATACGCTCCAGAAGGTCACGGTTGGTCGCCACGAGAATGCGCACGTCTACGGGAATCGGCTTGTCCCCTCCCACCACGTCCACCACCTTCTCCTGGAGGACGCGGAGCAGCTTCGCCTGGAGGGGCAAGGGCATCTCCCCGATCTCGTCGAGGAACAGCGTTCCCCCGTCGGCCTGCCGAAACCGCCCGAGGCGGTCCCGGACAGCGCCGGTAAACGCTCCTCGCGCATGCCCGAAAAGCTCCGATTCGAGCAACTCCGCGGGAATCGCCGCGCAGTTGACCGCGATGAACGGCGTCGCCGCCCGGGAAGAGCGCACGTGGATCCGCCGGGCCACGGCCTCCTTGCCGGTACCGCTCTCCCCCGTGATCAGGACGGTGGCGTCGGTCCCGGCCACCCTGTCGGCCATCGTAAGGATCCGCTTCATTGCAGCGGAGACACTTACGATGTCCCGCTCCACTCCTGTCGCCCGTATCCGCAGATCCCGGACCTCCGCGTTGAGGCGTTTCCGCTCGAGGGCCTTTTCGACGGCCAGGAGCAGCTGGTCCCGGTGGAACGGTTTTCCGATGAAGTCGTACGCCCCCTCCTTCATCGCCTCCACCGCCGTTTCCACGTTCCCGAAGGCGGTGATGACGAGCACGGGGATATCCTTTGCCTGCGTCCGAATGCGGCGGAGCACCTCGATCCCGGAAATCCCCGGCATCTTGACATCCGTGATCACCAGGTCGAACTTCTCCGGAGAGAAGGAGGCAAGCCCTTCGGCTCCGTCGGAAGCGGTTTCCACCTTGTACCCCGCCTTTCGCAGGTTGAACAGGGCCACCTCCCGGCCCGCCCGGTCGTCGTCGATGAACAGGACCCGTCCCGATGCCACCTGGGCTCCTCACACTGGTTTTTTCGGTTCCAGCCGATCGCCACACGTTGAAGAGGCGGCGACGCGTATTCCTTCGGTTTTTGTATCATGGCACGCCGCGGGAATTGTGGGAAGAACGGTCCTTTCGCCAGATGGGATTCCGGCCGCAGGGGAAACCGGGTCAGGGGGCCCTGGGCCCCGACCGGTCCGGAGGAAACGGCACAGGTCCGGGTACGCCGAGATCGAGAAAATCCTCGTCGGAAAACGATTCCGGGGGCGGTTCCAGCAGCTCCCCGAGAGCGGCGGAGAAAGGGGATGCTCCCAGCCGAAATATCGTCTCTCCGGCTCTTTCCCCCGGGATCGCCTCGCTGCATATCACCGCAAGTAAGCGCCTGACCGCCTCAGAAATCCGTCGGGCGGGGATGCGGCCCACTCTTGTGCCGAACCGTACCTCTCCGTCCCCTTCCGGACCTCCCCCGAGGAAGAGCATATAGTGGGGGGCCGGGTATCCCGCACCCTCCCCGCGACCGGCAACGGTGCGGGATACCCCCTGGAGCCCGATGTCGGCAACCATGTGCCGCCCACATCCGTTGGCGCATCCGGATATCCCCACGCGAATCGCCCTGCGCGATGAGCCGGGGGGCTCCGCCCGGGATACGAGATCCCTTTCGATGAGGGCCGCAAGGGATCTCGCCCCCGTCGTCCCCACCGTGCAGGTCTCCGTCCCGGCACAGCGCGTAAGGATCACTGCGGAAGGGGGTTCGAATCCCGCCTCCCTTGCCTTCCCCGTCAGGCCGGGGACGAGATCCTCCGGGACGTCCGTTATGAGGATCCCCTGCCATGGCGTGAATACGGCGGCCGCGCCGGCCTCCTCCAGCAGGTCTGCCAGCAGCCGCAACGTTCCCGGGGAAAGATCGGCGAGAGGAACACGCAGGGGAACCGCCACAACATCACGCTGCCTTTGGAAAAAAGATCCCGGCCAATCCCCGGGCGGAATCTCCCCTGCGGACAGCATCGGTGGCCAGACGGCCGGCTCCGGAAACCGCAGCCCCCTCCCGGGCCCCGCCGCCTCCATTTTCCGACGCTCGGCCAGCACCGCCTCCCGGAAGGCGTGTTCCCCCATGGACAGGGCGACGAACTTAAGACGGGCCCTCCCTCTCCTCTGCCTGTCCCCCAACCGGTCGAAGAGGCGCAGGACCGCTTCCACCGTCGCCCCCAGATCACTCGCCGGAGTGAACGGCTCGAGCTCGATCCCCGCCTGCGGCAGCGCCCCCAGACCTCCCGCGAGATTGAGGCGAAACCCCGGGCGGCCGCCGTCAGAGAGGATTCCCCGTACTCCGATATCCTGCCAGGCCAGCCCCACGTGGTCTTCGTCGCATTCCTCGAAGGCGATCTTGAACTTCCTCGGGAGCTTTTGCGTGAGGGGATTGCGCAACAGGTATCTGCCGAGCGCTTCCGCGTACGGTGCGATGTCGAACCGTTCGTCCCGGGCGATCCCGGCGAAGGGGCACACGACGATGTTTCGCACCGTGTCTCCACAAGCCTCCCGCGTGGCAAGACCCCTCTCCGAAAGAAAAGTCAGCGCTTCCGGGATATCCCGCATCCCGACGCCGTAGATGTGCACGTCCTGCCGCATGGTGAGGTGGACGTCCCGCCCCGACGCAAACCGGTCGGACGCATCCGCGAGGGCGCGCAGGTGGAAAGGCGTCGGACGGCCGAGCGGGATCCGGACGCGGACGAGATACCGGTCCATCCCTCCCCGGATGGGATAGATACCCTGGATGACGCGAACCCGGCGGAACTCCTCCGGCGGGATGGCCCCCGACCGGACCGCCACGATGGCCCGCGCCAACTTTTCGATTTCGGCCTGTATTCCCAAGATCGTCCGACTCCCCGGCGGTTATCGCTAGATTACCGGGCCGGTCTCCTCCGTGACAGGATAGCGCAGGGGACGCTCCCGGAAGAGGACCACCTTCCCCCCTTCCCCCTCGCGCCGGAACTCGAAGCCCATGCGGTGGCCGAAGGCGAGCCTGGCCAGGGTTTCCAGCTGATCCGCGGTGCGGAGCCGTATCGCCACCTTTTCCCCTCCCTCGAGGCGGTCCAGAAATCCCGGCGAGAGGTGGAACTCGATCGGACCCGCCTCCCGGGACAGGTCGACGAGATTGCCGTCCGGCTCGGTCATCAGCCGCACGTCGAGACGAATCACGCGCGCCCGGGCCCCCACCGTGTCCGACCACACCCCGCGTACGATCCCGCCTCCCGCCACAAAGCCCTCTTCCGCAACCACGAATCTGCCCAGCCGCTGATTCTCCTCGAACGTGTCCACAGCCATCGGGCGGTGGAGCGTGAAGGTTACGTTGGCCACCTCCAGGTTCTCCACCTGATCGGCATGACGCTCGATGACCTCCAGCGTGGAGGAGTTGATCCGCTCGGGGATCGCGGAGAGGGTCACCTCGGTTTCGCTTGTGGCGAGCTTCAGGATATATCTGTGATTCAGGCGCAAGGGGGCGTTCCCCAGCCAGAAAAGGCTCGCCGACACCTCCCTCGCAGCCGCGGGTACGTTATCCCGGATCCCCATCACCTCTCCCCGCTCGAGGAACAGTTCATCCTCGAGCGTGATCCCGATACACTCCCCGGCCGACGCCTTCGCTACGCCGGGCCGGTCCCACTTCTCCACCGTGCGGACGACGGAAGATTTCCCCGAAGGGGAGAAGCCGACCCGGGCGCCGGGAGAGACGGTTCCGGATTCCACCCGCCCTGCGTAGATGCGCTTCCTGTCCCATACATACACATCCTGGACCGGGAACCGAAGCGGCAGGCCGGTCGCCTCCCGGGCGGAGGAGAACGAGTCCAGGGCGCAAAGGAGCGTCGGGCCGTCGTACCAGGGCATGCGGGACGAACCGGTGGCGATGTTGTCTCCCCCCTTTGCCGAGAGGGGAACGATGTAGGAAGGGACGATACCGACGGACCCGAGAAACCTGCGGATCTCCTCCTCGATTTCCCGGAACCTCTCCCGGCGGTACCCCACCAGGTCGAGCTTGTTGACCGCCACCGCCACCTGCGGCAGCCCCAGGAGGGAAAGAATGTAGGCGTGCCGCCGCGTTTGCTCCCGGACACCCTCCGCGCCGTCCACCAGGAGGATCGCCGCATCGGCGGCGGCCGCGCCGGTGATCATGTTCTTCAGGAACTCCTTGTGGCCCGGGGCGTCGATGATCACGTAGGGGCGTTTCGCCGTCCGGAAAAAGGTCTGCGCCGTGTCGATCGTGATGTTGTGCTCGCGCTCTTCCTGAAGCGCGTCCATCAGGTAGGCGAACTCGAACTCCCTCCCCTGCTCGCGGCACGTTTTCTCGATCTCCCGGTACCGTTCCTCGGGAAGCGATCCGGTGTCGTAGAACAGCCGGCCGATCAGGGTCGATTTCCCGTGATCCACGTGCCCCACGATGACGATTCGCAGCGTGTCGTGTATATCCATTGGCGTTCCTTGTGCGTTTTATCAATAGTTCGGGGACGTTGCTGAACTTTCAACAGACGCCGTTCGGAATCCGGTGCGGAAAGTTCAGCAACGTCCCCGTTCTTTACATGTATCCCAGAGACCGGAGCTTCTGCATCATGTAGGCCGCTTCGTGGTCCTGGGCGCGCCCCGCCCGCTCAGGGGTCTTCGTCACCTTGAGCTCCTCGACGATCTCGGGGATGCTGCCCGCCTTGGACTCGATCGGGGAGTTGCACGGCACGCACCCGAGGGACCGGTACCGCTTCCCGTCCCGCGCGAAGTAGAGGTCGCAGACGGGCACCTCCTCCCGGCAGATGTATTCCCAGACATCGAGCTCGGTCCAGGAGAGGAGCGGGTGGATCCGTACGTGCGTCTCCAACCCGAAGGAGGTGTTGAACTGGTCCCACAGTTCCGGCGGCTGGTCCTTGTACTTCCACTCGAAGTTCTTGTCCCGGGGGGAGAAGACGCGCTCCTTGGCGCGGGATCCCTCCTCGTCACGGCGGATCCCGAGAAAGATCCCCTTGAACCCGTGCTTCTCGAGGACCTGCTGCAGCCCCTGGGTCTTTAGGGCGTTGCAGCAGAGGAACCGTCCCTTCCCCGGTTCCATCCCCGCGCAAAGCGCTTCCTCGTTCCGGCCGACGATCAGGTCCACTCCCCACTCGCGCGCCAAACGGTCGCGGTACTCGATCATCCCGGGATGCTTGTAGTTCGTGTCGATGTGAACGAGCGGGAAAGGCACCCGGCCGAAGAACGCCTTGCGGGCAAGCCAAAGCATCGTCGTCGAGTCCTTTCCGATCGACCACAGCATGGCCAGGTCCTTGAACTTCCGGAACGCCTCGCGGAAGATGTAGATGCTCTGGTTCTCCAGGGCGTCGAGATGGTCCACGCTTACCGGTCCCCTTTCCTTCGCCGGGGAGAACCCCCCGACGTGTTCTTTCTTCTTTCTTCCCCACGCGAGGAGCTGTGCAGCCCGCACTCCTTGTGTTCCGGCCGCTCCCACCACCAGCGCCCGGCCCGGGAATCCTCGCCGGGGAGGACGGCTCGCGTGCAGGGGGCGCAGCCGATCGAGGGGTATCCCGCGTCGTGCAGCCGGTTGTAGGGAAGCCCGCGGTCCCGGATGAACGAACGGACCCGCTCGTCGGTCCAGTCGGTCAATGGGTTGATCTTGAGGATCCCGCCGTGCGCTTCGTCGGTCTCGAACAACGGCAGGGACGCCCGGGTGATCCCCTGGTCCTTGTGCTGCCCCGTCACCCATGCCCCGAGTCCCGACAGGGCGCGGGACAACGGCTCCACTTTCCGGATCCGGCAGCACTCATGGCGGTTTTCCAGGCTTTCCCGGAAGGAGTAGAGCCCCTTCGTCCTTTCGAGCCGCTCCACCGCGGCCCGGTCCGGGAAATGCCACTCGATCCGGACGCCCAGTTTCCCGCGGACGGCCTCGGCCGCCTCGTACGTTTCCTCGTTCAGGCGCCCGGTGTCCAGGGCGAACACCCTCGCGTCGGGGAGGATGTCCGTCATCATCGCGATGAGAGCGATGTCTTCCTTGCTGAAGCTCGATGCGAGGGCGATGTTCGGGTGATATTCGGCCAATGCCCAGGAAAGAACGTCTTCCGGATGCTTCCCCCGGAACCTCTCCGCAAGCTTACCCGCCAGTCCGGCTGCAGAAATCATATCGCTCCTTCCTCCATCCCGCGGCCCGGACGATCGTCAGATCTGGTACTCCGGCGGGCGAACCTGTCCGAATCGGATCTTCGACCACATCCGCTCGTGCAGGTAATA
>JBAUKK010000230.1:0-5313 GCA_049577645.1 Candidatus Deferrimicrobiaceae bacterium | reverse complement strand
GGTACGGGGTGTCCGCCGGGCGGATCACCCTCTCCCGCAAATCGGTGGAGCAGGCGGAGGAAAACTACCGGATCACGGAGAGCCAGTTCCGCGAACGGGTAGCCACCGCGGCCGACCTCCTCGATGCACGGGTGTTTCTCACGCGCGCGCGCACGGAGTACAACGCCGCCTCCTACGATCTGGGCCTGTCCCTGGCCGCCCTCGAGAGGGTGGTGGAAGGTCCCGTTTCTCCCGGATCCGCCGGCGGGGAACCGCGGGGGAACTGATCCGGGAACGGCCGCCGCATCTGATATACTTCAGTGCATGATCCGCGACGATGTGTTGCAAGAGGGCGATTCGCCCGGCCCCCCGGCCGGCGAACGGAAACTCGCCGCCATCCTGAACAGCGTCTGGGAAGCGGTGATCACGGTGGAGCGGGACCACCGCATCTCCTCGTTCAACCGCGCCGCCGAGCAGCTGGTGGGAATACCCGCCTCCAGGGCGACGGGGAAGGACTGCCGCGAGATTCTCAAGGCAAGCTTCGGGCCGGCGCAGCACGACTGCCCGATGGGGGACCTGACCGAAGGGGGAAAGCCCCGCACCGACGTGGAGGGCACCCTGGTGCGCGCGGACGGGAGGATCGTCCCCATCAGCGCCAGCTGGGCCTTTCTGGAAGATCCGCCCGGGGAACGGATCGGTTTCGTCCTTTCCTTCCGGAGTTTTCTGGAGATCGAGCGGATCGCCGAGGAGAGGAAGGCGAAATTTCCCTACGGCGACATCGTCGGGAAGACACCCCGGATCCGGCAGATCTTCGAGCTGATCGACACGATCAAGGACACCGACTCAACCGTCCTCATCACGGGGGAGAGCGGCACGGGAAAAGGACTCTTCGCCAGAGCCATCCACGACCTCTCCCCGAGGAGAGACGGGCCCTTCGTCAAGGTCATCTGCGCGGCGCTGTCGGAGACGCTTTTGGAGTCCGAGCTGTTCGGGCACGTGAAGGGAGCATTTACCGGGGCGATCGCCGACAAGGTGGGGAGGTTCGAGGCCGCCGAGGGGGGGACGATCTTTCTGGACGAGGTCGGGGACATCTCCCTTGCCCTGCAGGTGAAGCTTCTCCGCATGATCCAGGAGCGCGAGTTCGAGCGGGTGGGAAGCAGCCGGACCCGGACCGTCGACGCCCGGGTGGTCGCCGCGACCAACCGGGATTTGAAGGCCGCAATGAAGGCGGGGCAGTTCCGCGAGGACCTCTTCTACCGGCTCCACGTCATCCCCCTCGTCGTTCCCCCCCTTCGCGAGAGGAGGGAGGACATCCCCCTGCTCGTGGATCACGTCCTCCGGCGCCTCAGGAGACGCGGGTTCGACCGGGTGCGGGCGGTTTCCCCGGAAGCGATGCGGTGCCTGATCGACTATCCCTGGCCGGGCAACGTCCGCGAGCTCGAGAACGTTCTCGAGCGGGGCGCGGTCTGCGCGCGCGGGGCGGTCCTCTCCGCGGGGGACCTCTCCGAGGAGGTGCGGGAGCATCGCCGCCCGCGCAAGGCCGATTCCGCCCCCCCTTCCCCGGGGGACAGCCCCGCCGAAGCCGGCGCCGTGGCGGAGAGCGACCTGTCCGGGGAGAAGCGGGGGGAAAGGGAATGGATACTCCGGACGCTGGAAGCCCATCGCTGGAGCCGGGGGGATGCCGCCGCCGCTCTCGGAATCGATCGGTCGACCCTCTGGCGGAAGATGAAGCGGCTGGGAATCGACCGGAAACGCAACGCGTGAAACAATGTGTTGTACAAAATGGTGCATGAGGCCTCAGCCAGGAAGAAGAAGCGATGCATGGTACCGTAGTCCGGGCCTGGAATCTCCTTTATTATTAAAGTAAATTTCCCATTGGCTCTTGAGTGACAGGGATGGCACTTTTCATGCACTTTCGCTTGAGAGGAGGTGAGGAACGATGAACGTGGAACGATGGATCCGGGTGATCGCGGGAACATTCGTGCTGACAAGCCTTCTGCTCGGACTGTACGTCAGTAGATACTGGTTTCTCTTCACCGCTTTCGTCGGGCTCAACCTGTTCCAGTCCGGGCTCACGAACTGGTGCCTGATGGAGAATATCCTGAAGAAGTTCGGCGTTTCGGAAAGATAAAGGAGGGTTCTTGTCGATGCCGCTTTACGAGTACCGGTGCGAGTCGTGCCAGAAGGCCTTCGAGGCGTACAAGCGTCTCTCGGACAAAGCGGAGGAGGCATGCCCCGCCTGCGGCGGCAGGTCCGGACGGGTGGGCATCTCCCTGTTCCGTGCCCGGGGGTCCGGGTCCGGCTCCCCCTTCGGCGGGTCTTCCTGCGGAGGCGGTTCGTCCCGTTCGCCGTTTCGTTGAACGTAACGAATACGGCCCGGCGGTCGCCGGGCAAGGCCGGGGGACGGAATCGAACCGGAAGAGGAGGATGCTACGTTGGCAGGTGAATGGGGGACGGTGATCCTGGTCGCGGTCGTGGTCGTGTTTCTCGTTCTGTTCGCGCGCGGCGGAGGTTGAGGCTCCTGCTGACGCGCAGCGCCCCGGCGGGGCGCTCGAGAAGTAAGAACCGGGACGTTCCTAAGAACTCCGCTCGCCAGAATGTTCGCCTTTCGGCGGAAAACTCCTCAACGTACAACTCGATATAGGAATATCCCTCCGCTCCGAGGAACCCCTCGCATCGCCTAAGGGTCCCCCTCCGACGAAGTCCCCCGGAGCAGCGGTATGCCGCTGCGGATGGGGGAGGCGGCGGAGCCGATCCCGGGCGCGCCCGCAACGGGGCGCATGAACGGAGGCGGTCGCTTCACCGCAGGATGTTCAGGCTGGGCTTGATGAGCTCCATGAACTCCATCCGGGTGGACTGCCGCGACCGGAAGACGCCGAGCATGGCGGAGGTGACCGCCTTGGCGTTCTGCTTCTCGATCCCCCGCATCATCATGCAGAGGTGGAACGCCTCGATGACGACCGCCACCCCGTGGGGAGAAAGCGTGTCCATGATGGCCGTGGCGATTTCCTGCGTCAGGCGCTCCTGCACCTGCAGGCGGTGCGAGTACAGCCCGACCACCCGCGCGATCTTCGACAGCCCGACGATGTTCTTCTTCGGGATGTACGCCACGTGGCACTTCCCGAAGAAGGGAAGGATGTGGTGCTCGCAGAGGGAGAAGACGTCGAGATCCTTGACGATCACCATCTCATCGTAGGATTCATGGAAGATGGCGCGCTGGAGGATTTCCCGCGGATCCTGGCGATATCCGGAGGTGAGGAAGCGGATCGCCTTGTCGAATCGCTCCGGGGTCTTCTTGAGCCCCTCGCGGTCGGGGTCCTCCCCGATCTTGGCGAGCAAGTCGCGGGTGAGTTCCTGCATAATGGAGACATCATATAGCATGCGCATGAGGAGGTGAGGCCGAAAATGAAAAAGGGACCGGGCAAGCCCTTGACCGGCGCAATAGCGCAAGCGTGGAAGAAGGCGCTGCTGAACGAGGTGGAGGGACGGGAGTTCTACCGGATGGCGGCCGCGAACGCCCGCCTCGACGGAGTCCGCCAGATGTTCACCTTCCTGATGAAGGAGGAGGAGCGCCACCACGAAGCCATCCTCGAGCAGATCGTCAGGATGACGGAGGGGAAACCCCCCCGGCTTGTCCGGAAAGCGACGGAGAAGAGGGCGATCCGGAAATTTGAGAGCCCCCTGTTTTCTCCCGACTTCGTGGCCCGCGGGAAGAAGGTGGAGGGGGAGGCCGCGGCGCTCTCGATCGGGATGACGCTTGAAAAACGGGCCATCGAGCAGTTCGCCGCCCTCCGGAGGAAGGTTACGGGCGACGCGGCCGCGGAGAAGGTCGTGGACGACCTGATCGCGTGGGAGCGGGACCACCTGAAGATTCTCACGCGGCAGTACGAGCAGTTCCGGGAGATGTACTGGGAGGAGGCCCGGTTCTGGCCGTTCTGAGGAGAAACCCCGACGGGGACGGTGTCGTCGGACGAGTCGGCGGGGGGCAGGAGAGGATTCCGGCCTTCGATGTGACAGGAGAAGCGGGGACGGGATGAGGACCGACGCCGAACTGATGGAGCTCTACCGCAAGGGAAGCCGGAATGCCTTTGAGGAGCTGTTCGCCCGGCACCACCGGAGGGTGATCCACTTCTGCTACCGGATGACCGGGGATCAGGCACGGGCGGAGGAAGCGGCCCAGGAGGTATTCTTGCGCATCGCCCGGGCGGCCCCCACCTATCAGCCGACGGCGAGATTTACTACCTGGTTATACACCATCGCCCGGCGCACGACGCTCAATTACCTGCGCGACGAAAAGGAGTCGGGGGATAAAGTCCCGATCGACGTCACGGGGGAGGGACGGGAAGGGACGGACGGCATCCTGCTCCCGGGCCCCGAGGATTGGGGGCCCGAACGGATCGCCTGGGGGGCGCAGCTCCGGGAAAGGTTTGTCGCGGCGCTTCAGAAACTTCCGGAGGGAAACCGGACGGCTTTTGTCCTGAATAGGGGGGAGGGCCTGTCTTACGAAGAAGTGGCCACCGTTCTTGGGGTTACGGTGCCGGCTGTAAAAAGCAGGATTTTCCGGGCACGGGAGATGCTCCTTGCGGAGCTCTCGGCGCTTCTGAAATGAAACCATTCCCGTGGTGACGGGTTTAATCGGGAGGACGGGGTGACCTGAGATGGAATGCAGGGAGATCGGGGAAGTCATCAGCGCGTACGTCGACGGGGAGGCCCTGCCGGAAGAGGCCCGGCGGGTCGAGGAGCATTTCGGGGAGTGCGCGGAGTGCCGGGCGGTCGAGAAGCGGATGCGGGCCCTGGGAGTGGCCGTGACCAGGACGGAAGGGGTGGTCCCCCCCGATTTCCGGGAGAATCTGTTCGCCCGGCTGGAAAAGGAGGACCTGTTACCGAAGCGTCGCAGCATATTTGTCTACGCACTGCGGTGGGCGGCTGTTCCCCTGGCGGCCGCGGCAGCGCTTGCGCTCTTTCTTCTCTCTTCCCGGGAGCCGGTCCGCGACCTCTCCCCCACGGCATTGCGACCGTCCCAGGTCTCGAGCACGGTGGAGCAGCTTTCCCCGGAGGACCGGGAAATCGTGGCCAACCTGGAGATCCTGGAGGACCCCGACCTGTTCAACGAGCCGGGAATCGAGGAGATGGAGATTTTTATCCCATCCTCGCAGCAGCGGGGGTAGACTGATGTCGGCACGTTTTCGAACACGGTGGGTCCTGGCGGGAGCATTGGGGGTCTGTCTGGCCCTGACGCCCACATTCCCGCGACAGGCAGCGGCGGAAGGCGGCAATTTCCCGGCGGCATCCCGCGGAAAGGGGATGTTCTCCGTACGGAGCGCCGGGCTTTCC
>JBAUKK010000229.1:0-8141 GCA_049577645.1 Candidatus Deferrimicrobiaceae bacterium | reverse complement strand
GACGCGTGCCGGAGCGAAGCCCTGCGGGAGAAGGGGGCCGGACGGCCCCGGGAGGAATGGATATCCCGCCTGCTTGCCGCCCTTCCCCGCGCGGTGGCCGATGGCGAAGAGATCACCCTTCGGCGGGTGATCAACGCCACGGGAGTCGTGGTGCACACGAACCTCGGCAGGGCCCCGCTTTCCGAGGAAGCGATCCGGGCCATCTCGGCCACGGCCTCGGGGTACTCCAACCTGGAATTCGATCTGGCCGGCGGGACCCGCTCCCGGCGGCTGGTTCACGTCGAGGAGATGCTTCTGGCGCTCACGGGGGCGGAGTCCGTGCACGTCGTGAACAACAACGCGGCGGCGGTGTTTCTATGCCTTGCGGGCCTGGCGCGGGGAAAGGACGTGATCGTGAGCCGGGGGGAGCTCGTGGAGATCGGGGGATCCTTTCGCATTCCGGAGATCCTGGCGGCCAGCGGCGCGAACCTCGTGGAGGTGGGGACCACCAACCGCACCCGTCTCACCGACTACGAGGGGGCGGTCGGTCCCGCCACGGCGCTGCTCCTGAAGGTCCACCGGTCCAACTTCCGCATCACGGGGTTCACCGAGGAGGTGCCGGCCGCCGACCTCGCCGTCCTCGGGAGCCGGTTGGGAATCCCCGTGATGGAGGATCTGGGCTCCGGGGCCGTATTCGACTTCGCGGGGGCCGGCATCCCCGGGACGCCGACCATCAGGCAGTCGTTGGCCCAGGGTCCGGGAATCGTCACCGTCAGCGGGGACAAGCTCCTCGGGGGGCCGCAGGCCGGGATCATCGCCGGCCGGAAAGAGCTGGTGGACCCGCTGAAGAAGCATCCTCTCTCCCGGGCGCTCCGGATCGACAAGTTGTGCCTTGCCGCCCTCGCCGCCACGCTTCGGCTCTACGGCGACGAGAGGAGGGCGGCCGCACGCATCCCGGTCCTGGAAATGATCCTCGAGGGGGAGGGGATCGCGCGGGCCCGGGCGAGGAAGCTGATCGCGAAAGTGAGAAGGCAAACGGCTCGCGTCAGGCGTCGGGGCGACTTCTCCGCGGGAGATGCGGTGGCCGGTCCGGGAGATGTTTCGGCAGCGGGCGGAGGATTGACATTGCACGTGGAGCCATCCGTCTCCTCCCCCGGGGGTGGCGCGATGCCGGAGGTCGAGATCCCAACCGCGTGCGTTGCCGTGTCTCACCCGCATATCCGGGTCGAGGAGCTGGAGGCGAGACTCCGCAAGGGAAATCCTCCTGTAGTGGGCAGGATCGCGAAAGGAAAACTTCTCCTCGACATGCGGACGGTCCGGGACGGGGAGCTGGCGGAGGTTGCCGCCGCACTTGCCGCTGCCGTGCGCGAACCGGAGGGTCGTAAATGATTGACCCGGGGCGAAGCGGTGGATAAAGTGGTTCAGGAAAACGGAAGCCGGGGGTCAGATGCTTAATTCCGGTGTGCTTGTTCTCAACAAGGCCTTCTTCCCCGTTCACATCACCAGTGTCCGGCGCGCCTTCTGCCTCCTCTACGCCGATATGGCGAGGGCGATCAATTCCCAATACGAGATGTTCGATTTCCGGTCGTGGAGCGAACTGTCCGTCCGCGCCAACGAGGAAGCCATCGGCCTGGTGGGCAGGACGATTCGGGTGCCGCGGGTGGTGGTTCTCTCGGCCTACGACCGGGTTCCCCGGCGGAACGTGCGGTTCTGCCGCCGCAATATCTTTGTCAGGGACAGAAACACCTGCCAGTATTGCGGGAAAACGTTCTCCACGAGCGAGTTGAACCTCGACCATGTGATCCCCCGGTCCCGGGGCGGCATAACAACGTGGGAAAACATCGTCTGCAGCTGCATCGCCTGCAACAAGCGGAAGGGAGGAGAATTGCCTGTACAGGCGGGGATGCGCCTGATCCGCCGCCCCGCGCGGCCCCAATGGACCCACCAGTTCGCCTTCTCCCCGCGCGCCTCAATCCACCGGGATTGGCTGCCCTTCCTGTCCATCGTCGACTTCACCTACTGGAACCTCGAACTCGAAAATTGAGGGGATCAACCGGGGAAAAGGGCCGCGGCGTCACGGAATCGCTGATCTTTCTCGTTGGCCATCCCCTCTCCCACTCGTTGAGTCCATCGATGCACAACGGCGTGATCGCGCGCCGGAAGCTTCCCCTCCGATACGTGATGTTCGACCTGCCCCCGGGGACGCTGCCCGATTTCCTTCGCGTCGTCCGAACCGGGAACTTTCTCGGGGGGAACGTCACGATTCCGTATAAGGAAGAGGCCGCCTCCCTGGCCGACGGGATGTCGGAGGCTGTCCGGGTATGCGGGGCGGCGAACGTTCTCCGGGTGCGGTCGGGACGACTCCATGCCGACAACACGGACGGGCGCGGTCTCCTCGCGGCCCTTGCCGGAGCGGGCTGGGGGAGACGCTTTTCCCGCGTCGTACTGCTGGGCGCGGGAGGGTCGGCCCGCGGGATCGGCTATGAACTGGCGCGTGCGGGAACGCGGGAAATGGTGATCCTCAACCGGACGCCGTTGCGCGCGCACGCCGTCGCGGAACTTCTCTCCCGAAAATTTCCCCGGGTGACATTCTCGGCAGGAAAACTGGAAACACGGGAGATGGCCCGGGAATTTTCCGGGACCGACCTGATCGTCCAGTGCACGTCGCTGGGCCTGACGGCGGAGTGGAAAACTTTTCCCTTCGAGGGGGTAAAGAAAAAAACGAGATTCGTCGATATAGTCTATCAAAGGGGAGGGACTTCCCTCGTTCGTGTCCTTCGCCGGAAGGGCGTCCCCGCCATGGACGGCCTGCCGATGCTTGCCCACCAGGCGGCGCTTAGCTTCGGCGCCTGGACCGGAATCGAGGTGGCGGGGGAGGAGTTCCTGTCCCACGCCCGAAGGGAGCTGGCCAGGAGGAGACCCGGAAGGGGGATTCACGCTTGACAAAGGGCAATAATATTTATAAATTATGCATAATTTAGGTATAATTAGGTGAATTTGAAATGTCCGTGATGGCCACAAAAATCGGGGAAATGCTCCTGAAAGGGAACCTCATCACCCAGGACCAGCTCCGGTCCGCCCTCGAGACCCAGAAGAAGACCAGGGAACGGATCGGGTCGGTTCTCGTGAAGGCGGGCACCATCAAGGAGTCCGAGCTGCTGACCTTCCTCGGGAGGCAGTTCAACATCCCGGTGGTCGACCTGTCCAAGTACGAGATCAACCCGGAAGTGGTCCGCCTCCTGCCCGAGGACATGGTACAGAAGAACATGGCGCTCCCGATCAACCGGGTGGGGGCGAAACTGATCGTTGCGGTCGCAGATCCCTCCAACATGGCAATCCTGGACGCCATCGGGTTCAAGACCGGTTACGCCGTGGAACTCGTGATGGCCTCCGAGAAGGATATCGCCGCCGCCATCAACAAGTTCTTCGACCAGTCACTCGAGTTCAAGGACATCATCTCGGAGCTGGACGACGAGCTGGAGGTCGTCCGGGAGGAGGAGGTCGACACCACCGAGCTTGAACGGGGCTTGGACGACGCCCCCGTGGTCAAGCTCGTCAACTTCATCCTTACGGATGCAATCAAGAGGAGGGCCTCGGACATACACGTGGAGCCGTACGAAAAGGAGTTTCGCGTCCGGTACCGCATCGACGGCGTACTGTACGAGGTGATGCGCCCCCCCCTTAAGATGCGAAACGGCATCTCCTCGCGGCTCAAGATCCTCGCCTCCCTCGATATCGCGGAGCGCCGGCTTCCCCAAGATGGCAGGATCAAGCTGAAGATCGGGAAGGGAAGGGAGATGGATTTCCGCGTCTCCACCCTGCCGACGATCTACGGGGAAAAGACCGTTATGCGCCTCCTGGACAAGTCCACCCTGCAGCTTGACATGACCAAGCTCGGATTCGAGCCGGGCCAGCTGACGGATTTCATGGAAGCGATCCACCGCCCCTACGGGATGGTCCTGGTCACGGGTCCCACCGGTTCGGGGAAGACGACGACCCTGTACTCCGCCCTGTCGGACCTGAACAAGACGAGCGACAACATCTGCACGTGCGAGGACCCGGTGGAGTTCAATTTCGCCGGGATCAACCAGGTGCAGATCAAGGAGGAAATCGGCCTCACGTTCGCGGCCTCGCTGCGCTCCTTCCTCCGGCAGGACCCGGACATCATCATGGTGGGCGAGATTCGCGACTACGAAACGGCGGAGATCGGCGTGAAGGCGGCCCTCACCGGCCACCTCGTCCTTTCCACCCTCCACACGAACGACGCGCCCAGCACGGTCACCCGGCTGCTCAACATGGGGATCGAGCCGTTCCTCGTTTCCTCGTCGCTCAACCTGATCCTCGCGCAGCGGCTGGCGCGCCGGGTGTGCGAGAACTGCAACGAGGAATTGAAGATTCCCCCGAAGGCGCTGTCCGATGCCGGGATGAAACCCGACCAGTTGAAGGGGGTACGGCTGCGCAGGGGAAAGGGGTGCGACGAGTGCAACAGGACGGGGTTTCGGGGGCGCGTTGCCCTCTATGAAGTGATGCCGATCCGGGAGGAGATCAAGGATCTTGTCCTGCGCGGGGGGTCCGCGCTCGACATCAAGCGTGAGGCCATCCGCCTGGGAATGAAGACGCTCAGGCAGGCGGGCCTGACGAAGGTAGAAGAAGGAGTAACGACGCTCGAAGAGATTCTTCGGGTGACGGCTCCGGATTGACGCAAACGGAGGGAGACCAGGATAGATGTTAAACATTCACGAACTATTAAGGGCGATGTACGAAAAGGGAGCATCGGACCTCCACATCACCACCGGGGTCCCCCCCACGATCCGCGTCGACGGCAGGCTTGTCCCGCTGCCCGCCGAACCGCTTAGCCCCCAGGACACCAAGCGTCTTTGCTACAGCATCCTCACCGAGGCGCAGAAGCAGCGGTTCGAGGAGGAATGGGAGCTTGACCTCTCCTTCGGCGTGAAGGGTTTGAGCCGGTTCCGGGCGAACATCTACCTGCAGCGGGGTGCGGCGGCCGGCGCGTTCCGGACGATTCCGTTCAAGATACGGTCGTTCGAGGAGCTGGCGCTTCCTCCGGTGGTCAAGGAGTTGTGCAAAAAGCCAAGGGGGCTTGTGCTTGTCACCGGGCCGACGGGGTCGGGAAAGTCCACGACGCTCGCCGCGATGATCGACAAGGTCAATTCGGAGCGCCAGGAGCACATCGTCACGGTGGAGGACCCGATCGAGTACCTGCACCCCCACAAGAAGTGCCTCGTCAACCAGCGCGAGGTGAACGCGGATACGCAGAGCTTCAAGAAGGCCCTGAAATACATCCTGCGACAGGATCCCGACGTCGTCCTCATCGGCGAAATGCGGGACCTGGAGACGATCGAGGCGGCTCTTACCGTTGCGGAGACGGGGCACCTGGTGTTCGCGACCCTCCATACGAACTCGGCCGTACAGACGATCAACCGCATTTTGGATGTTTTTCCTCCCTACCAGCAGCCGCAGGTGCGGGCCCAGCTGTCGTTCGTCCTCGAGGGAGTGCTGTCGCAGATCCTCATCCCCAAGGCCTCCGGCGGCGGGCGGGTCCTGGCGCTCGAGGTCATGGTCCCGAACTCCGCTATTCGGAACCTGATCCGTGAGGAAAAGATCCACCAGATCTATTCCCAGATGCAGGTGGGACAGGCCAAGTTCGGAATGCAGACGATGAACCAGTCCCTTCTCGCGGCTTATCGCAAGAGGAACATCACATTGGACGATGCGGTCGGGAGGAGTTCCGACCCCGAGGAATTAAGGAACCTGTTGTCGGCGTCTTCCGTTTCCGGGGTCCCGCAGGGCCTCGGCAGAAGAGGGTAGAGCCGCAGCGCGGAGGAAACGATGGCGAAATTCATGTGGGAAGGAAGAACAAGGGTAGGCGGAACGATGACGGGAGAGATCGAGGCCCCGAACGAGGCCTTTGTCATCGCGCAACTTCGCCGGCAACAGATCGTTCCCGTAAAGGTCAAGCACAAACCGAAGGACCTGGGCTTGAGGTTTCCCGGTCGGAGAGGGAAGGTCTCCCGCAGGGAGTTGGCGATATTTACCCGGCAGTTCGCCACGATGATCGATGCGGGGCTTCCGCTGGTCCAGTGTCTAGACATCCTCGGGATGCAGCAGGAGAACCAGGCGTTCAAACAGGTGATCCTCAAGGTCAAGGAGGACGTGGAGGGCGGGTCGACCTTCGCGGACGCGCTGGAAAAGCACCCGAGGGTGTTCGACGAGCTCTTTGTAAACCTGGTTGCCGCCGGGGAGGTGGGCGGTATCCTCGATACGATTCTGGCGCGCCTTGCCGCCTATATCGAAAAGGCGATGAAGCTCGCCAAGCAGGTCAAGAGCGCGATGGTGTACCCCGCGACGATCCTCGCGGTCGCGCTCATCGTGACCACGGTCCTTCTCCTCTACGTGATCCCGATCTTCGGGGTAATGTTCCTGGATTTCGGGGCAACCCTGCCCGCACCGACCCTGATCGTCCTTGCCATCAGCGAATATACCCGGAAGTATTTCCTGCTCGGTGTGGTGGCGATCGTTCTATTGGTACTCGGGATTCGATGGTATTACAAGCAGGAAGGGGGGCGACGCCGGATTGACAGCCTTCTCCTCCGTTTGCCGGTACTCGGCGACCTCCTCCGCAAGATCGCGGTGGCGCGGTTCGCACGCACGCTGGGCACGATGGTTTCCAGCGGCGTCCCGATCCTGGAAAGCATGGACATCGTGGCCAAGTCGGCCGGGAACAAGATCATCGAAGAGGCGATCATAAAGGCCCGGGCGAGCATCAGCGAGGGGAAGACCATTTCGGAGCCGCTGGCCGACAGCAAGGTGTTCCCCGTCATGGTGACCCAGATGGTCAGCGTGGGAGAGGCAACGGGCGCTCTCGATACGATGCTCGACAAGATCGCGGATTTCTACGACGATGAAGTCGATTCGGCCGTGGGGGCATTGACATCCCTCCTGGAGCCGATGCTCATGATCTTCCTGGGGGTGGTCATCGGAGGGCTCGTCATCGCGATGTATCTCCCCATCTTCAAGCTGGCCGGCGTCGTGGGAGGGTAGACTTGTCCTCGGTCCCCGGACGGGGCCGGAAAGAAGAGGTGACAAAAAGCAGGAATCTCCTCCTGCTGCGGTCGGGGGTCGCTCTTTCCCTCCTGGTTTCGGCGGTTTCCGTTCAGGTCCAGGAGCCGGATCCCGTCCTTTCCGTCGGATTCCAGTACCTGTACGTCGCTGTCGTACTGGCGTACGGGTGGCTGCTCGCCCGGTACGCCTTCTGGGGGGGCGGCGAGATCCCCCTGCCGTTTCTCCTCCTCCAGGCGATCGTGGATGTCGCGTTCGTCTCCCTCATCGTCTTCGCCACCGGGCTCTACGACAGCGTATTCGCATTCATGTACGTCATCGTGATTTTGCTGGGGAGCCTGGAGATGTACATGCAGGGGGCGATGATCTGGGCGGCGCTCTCCGCGGCCACCTATGTGGCGCTCCTGTATCTGCAGATGGAGGGGATCCTGTTTCCTCCCGCAGCGGAATCGTCGAATATCCTGTGGCCGCAGTTCGTCCGTACGAGCGTCATCAATTCCCTCGGCTTCATCATTACCGGTGTCCTCTCCGGGATCCTCGGGGAGGACATCCGGGTGGCACGCGAAGGGATGCAGGATCGCGAGAGCACCTTGCAGCAGCTGGAGACCTTCCACAAGCACATCGTGGAGAACATCCCCTCCGGTGTATTGACCCGGGATACGCAGGGCCGCGTGAGCCTGATAAACGAAACCGCGTGCTCCATCCTGGGCGTCGGCAAGAAAGACGTGACGGGAAGGAAGATGGAGGAGGTTCTTTCGGGGGTGGGCCTGGGGCCGAGCAGTACCGACAATCTGATGCCGCGCCCGGAAATCGTCTTCCGCCGGAGGGACGGGACGGAAATCTTTCTCGGGTTCTCCACCTCCCCCATGAAGGATGCCGACGGCATCGTGATCGGAAACGTCGTGATCTTTCAGGATCTCACCCCGGTCAAGCAGATGGAGGAGCGGATCCGGATCGCCGACCGGCTGGCGGGAGTCGGGGAGCTTGCCGCAGGACTTGCCCATGAGATTCGAAATCCCCTGGCCTCCATCACCGGGTCCTCCCAGATGCTTCGCGAGTCGCCCGACATGCCGGTGATGTCC
>JBAUKK010000228.1:0-2580 GCA_049577645.1 Candidatus Deferrimicrobiaceae bacterium | reverse complement strand
CGCAGCTGCGCTCCCTCCAGGACTGGTTCCTCCGGTACGAGCTGACCGCGGTCGAAGGAGTCTCCGAGGTCGCCTCCATCGGCGGTTTCGTCAAGCAGTACCAGGTGGTCGTGCATCCCGACAAGCTGGCCGCCTACGGCATCCCGATCCAGAAGATCCGGATGGCGATCCAGAGAAGCAACAACGATGTCGGCGGGCGGCTGGTCGAGATGGCCGAGACCGAGTTCATGGTGCGGGGGCTCGGGTACATCCGGTCCCTGGAGGACCTTAGGGACATTCCCCTGGCGAGCGACCGTGGAACCCCCGTATTCATTCGCGACGTGGCGGATGTGCGCATTGGACCCGAGCTGCGCCGGGGGATCGCCGACCTGAACGGGGAAGGCGACGTCGCGGGCGGGGTCGTGGTGATGCGGTTCGGGGAAAACGCGCTGCAGACGATCAATAACGTGAAGAAGAAGCTCGAGTCGCTCAAGGCGGGGCTGCCGGAAGGGGTGGAGATCGTCCCCGTCTACGACCGGTCCGGGCTGATCGAGCGATCGATCGCCACGCTCAAGGAGAAGCTGCTCGAGGAGTCGGCCGTCGTCGCAATCGTCTGCATACTCTTCCTGCTCCATTTCCGGAGCGCCTTCGTGGCGATCCTTACGCTCCCGCTGGCGGTCCTCATGGCCTTCATCGTCATGTACTATCAGGGGCTGAACGCCAACATCATGTCGTTGGGCGGGATCGCCATCGCCATCGGGGCGATGGTGGACGCCGCGATCATCATGATCGAGAACATGCACAAGCACATGGAGCACGACGGGGGAAGGCGGGGGCACTGGGATCTGGTCCTGGAGGCGTCGAAGGAGGTGGGGCCGACCCTCTTCTATTCCCTCCTTGTGATCACCGTCTCCTTCCTCCCCGTCTTCACGCTCGAGGCCCAGGAGGGTCGGCTCTTCAAGCCGCTCGCCTTCACCAAGACCTATTCGATGGCGGCCGCCGCGCTTCTTTCCGTAACGATCGTTCCCATCTGGATGGGGTTCTTCATCCGGGGGAAGATTCTTCCCGAGGAGAGAAACCCGATCAACCGGTTTCTCATCCGGCTCTATCATCCGCTGCTCGATTGGGCGCTCAAGTACAAGAAGACGGTGATCGTCGGTTCGATCGTCCTGATGGCGGTTACCATCTGGCCCGTCATGAAGATCGGGTCGGAGTTCATGCCCCCGCTCTACGAAGGGGACCTGCTGTACATGCCGACCACCTTTCCGGGGATTTCGATCACCAAGGCGAAGGAGGTGCTCCAGCAGACCGACCGGATCATCCGGACCTTCCCCGAGGTGCACCGTGTCTTCGGGAAGATCGGGCGGGCGGAGACCGCCACCGATCCGGCCCCGCTGTCCATGATCGAAACGACGATCACCCTCAAGCCGGAGGAGGAGTGGCGTCCCGGGATGACCCACGAGAAGCTGGTGGAGGAGCTGAACGCCGCCATCCAGTTCCCGGGCCTGACCAACGCCTGGACGATGCCGATCAAGACCCGGATCGACATGCTGGCCACGGGGATCAAGACTCCGGTGGGGATCAAGGTGCTGGGGGACGACCTCGACACTCTCGCCAGGATCGGGGAGGAGATCGAGTCCGCGGTCTCCGGAGTGCCGGGGACGCTGTCGGCCTTCGCCGAGAGGGTCACCGGGGGAAACTACTTCGACTTCGAGATCCGCAGGAAGGAGGCGGCCCGCTACGGGCTCACCGTCTCCGACGTCCAGGACGTGATCATGTCCGCCCTCGGCGGGATGAACGTCACCCAGACGGTGGAGGGGCTGGAGCGGTACCCGGTGAATGTCCGCTACCCGGATGAGCTCCGCGACAGCGTACCCTCGATGAAGCGGGTGCTCGTGCCGACGCCCGGGGGCGCCATGGTCCCCCTGGGGCAGCTGGCGGACATCTCCATCCACAAGGGGCCGGCGAGCATCAAGAGCGAGAACTCCCGCCAGACGGTGTGGGTCTACGTGGACATCCGGGGCATCGACGTGGGGACCTACGTGAAACAGGCCCAGGAAGTGGTACGGAAGGCCGTCAAGCTTCCTCCCGGGTACAGCCTGGTGTGGAGCGGCCAGTTCGAGTACATGCAGCGGGCGGAGAAGAGGATGATGATCGTCATCCCGCTGACCCTGTTCATCGTCTTCCTGATCATCTTCCTGAATACGCGGTCGCTGGTCAAAACATCCATCGTGCTCCTGGCGGTCCCCCTGTCGCTGGTGGGAGCGTTCTGGCTCATCTACCTGCTCGACTACAACATGTCCGTGGCCGTCTGGGTCGGGATGATCGCCCTGGCGGGAATCAGTGCCGAAACGGGCGTCGTGATGCTGCTCTATCTCGATGTGGCGTACGACGCGATGAAGCGGAAAGGGCTCATGAACACGATGGGGGATCTGAAAGAGGCGATCTTCGACGGCGCGGTCAAGCGGATCCGTCCGAAGATCATGACCGCCGCGGTCATCATTGCCGGGCTTCTCCCCATCATGTGGAGCACGGGGACTGGGGCGGACGTGATGAAACGGATCGCCGCCCCGATGGTCGGAGGAGTGGTCACCTCCGTTC
>JBAUKK010000227.1:0-5992 GCA_049577645.1 Candidatus Deferrimicrobiaceae bacterium | reverse complement strand
CTCCAACGCTCCTTTCTCTTCACGCTCTATCTGCTGGATCTGCATGGCGGCGAGTGGATGCCCGCGGTCTTTTACGAAGACGTTTTCCTGCGGGCCTTCCCCCGGGCGATGAGCGAGGTGGCGCCTACCCCGTATTTCACGCCGGAACAACGCGTGCGCAAATGCTACACCTGGCGCGCTCTGGTGAACTTTGCCGCGTTTCTTGGTCTGGCCGATGTGGAGGCGACTACCGAAGACTGGATCGACCGGCAATACCGGGTGAAAAAACGTCCGCTGCTGACCGAAACCGTCCGTTTTCACATTCCGAGGTAACGAGACACGATCCGGCGCATTGCCCTCGTTACGGTCGTCCTGTCCGGACCAGGGGAGTCGGTGAAAGATCGCTTGCCCCCGGGCGGATAGGAGGTAGGATTTATTTGTGGCCAAGCAGGCAACCGAACTCAGGTACGCTGTCCGGTTTCGTGTGGTCTTCAAGTATTTCGGACAATTGTGCCTCGTGCTCGCCGTACTGACGATGGTGCCTCTGGTGATGTCGCTGATCTTCCGCGAGAGGGGCATCACCCTGCGATATGCTGTTGTGGTTTGCGGGCTCGCAGGCTTGGGGTTGGGGACGGCCCGCCTGCGTGCTCCTTCCGGGATGCAGGCCAATGAGGGCATGGTCTTGGTGGCCCTCATGTTCCTCTTCGCGCCGCTTGCCATGTGCTACCCGATGATGAGTTCGGGACTGGGTTTCCTGGATGCTCTCTTTGAAGCCGTTTCCGGCGTGACGACCACGGGACTGAGCACGAAGGCGACGCTCGTTGGCGCGCCGGCGACGTTTCTTTTTTCCCGCGCCTGGATGCAGTGGTACGGAGGACTGGGCATCGTCGTACTCTCCCTGGCGCTCGTAATGCAACCGGGACTGGTGGCGAAAGGCCTGGCCGGCACAGAGACCGAAACCGACGATTTGGTCGGCGGCACCCGGGCACGCGCGCGGCGAGTCCTGAAAGTCTACGTCGCGTTAACCGTCCTGGGCATCATCGGTTCCTTGTTGGTGGGAGTCGGGTTATTCGATGCGGTACTGTATACATTCGCGGCGGTATCGACCGGGGGTTTTGCCCCGCATGACGTAAGCCTTGCTACCTTCGGCTGGCCCGCACAGGGGTGGATCACGCTGCTCTGCCTCGCCGGTGCGATCCCGCTGATGGTTTATCACCGAATGGTACATGAGAAGCGGCGCGGGGCAGTGGACTATCTGCAGCTCCAGGCCGTCGTAATCGCTTCCGTGGTCGCTTCGCTCGCGGTAGGCGCCTCCCTGCGGCTGGGTGCCGGCATGGCCTGGCCACAAGTACTCCATCACGCGCCCCTGCTCGCCTTTTCCGCGCAGACGACCGCGGGTTTTTCCTCGATGCCGTGTGCGCAACTCGATGCGGGTTCGAAGCTGGTCCTGATCTTCTCGATGCTCGTGGGCGGCGGCCTGGGATCGACCGCGGGCGGATTCAAGCTGCTGCGGCTGTTGATTGCAGCGAGCGTGTTCCGGGTGATCCTCCAGCGGACCTGCCTGCCGAAACACGCCGTCATCGAGCCCCGGCTGGCAGGCCGTCGACTGCAGGACGAAGAGATGCGCGCGGCCCTGCTGCTCATCCTGCTGTTCGTCGTCGTCGCCGCGCTGTCCTGGCTGCCGTTCGTGGCAATGGGATACAACCCGCTCGACTCCTTGTTTGAAGTGGTTTCGGCGACGGGAACGGTGGGGCTTTCCGTGGGGCTGACGAGCGCGACGTTGCCCGCACTGCTCAAGGGGATTTTGTGCGTCGACATGCTGATGGGAAGACTGGAAATCATCGCGTGGCTGGTGATGCTGTATCCCGGGACCTGGTTCGGCAGGAGAATGGAGGGAACATGAGAACTGTTTTTGTCGGAGCCGGAAATGTGAGCATCGGAACGGCCAAGGCGCTCATCAAGAAAGGCCATGAAGTAATCATCATCGAGATCGACAAGGCCAAGATCGAGGAATTGTCCGAAGAGATGGACTGCAGCTTCCTGCAGGGCGATGGCAGCCAGCCGAATATCTTACGCGAAGTCAATCCCGCGCAGACCGACATCCTCTATTGCTTTACCGACAGCGACCAGGCCAACGTCATCGCCAGCCTCGTCGGCCGTTCCCTCGGTTTCAAGCGGGTCGTGACGAGCATCCGCGATCCGCAGTTCGAGGGCATCTGCCATGAGCTGGGGCTTACGGACACGATCATCCCTTCCCGCACAATCAGCCGTTACCTGGTTGACATGGCCGGCGGCGCTGAAAACGTTGAGCTTTCCACGGTCATCAAGGGCGAGGCCCGGTTTTTCACCTTCACCGTAAAGGAAGAAAACGCGGTTCCGGTCAAAGAGCTGGAGCTGCCCGCCGAGGCCCGTGCCGTCTGCTATTACCGGGAGGGCCGGTTCGCGCACGCCGACGAAGGGACGAAACTGCAAAAAGGAGATGAGGTCGTGGTTCTCACCCACAGCAAGAATATGCCCGCGTTGCAGGAGCGTTGGCTGCCGAAGCCGGCGCAAGAGAAGCCGGCGGATTCGGGCTCGAAGAAGAACAAGTAGTCGCAACGGCAATTGATACCGATGGGTTTGGCCATGCCGCGCCGAACGTACCCGTTTCTTCCAACCCCCCCCAGGCCGGTTCTACCGATACTGAATCTTCTTGATCCCTTCGAACTGCTCGATTGCTCTGATCAACTCCCTGCCGATGTCATCCTGCCCCTGTTTTAACACCATCTTGAGGAAGACTTCATTTTTTTCCAGATCCACCTGGGAGCTTATCTCCGTCATCTTCAGCCCCCGCTCATCGACCAATTGCCGGAGATCGTCGTACAGGGAATCGCGCCGCCTGGCGGTAACGGCCAAAGAGAGGTAACGGTCCTTTTTGATAGCCAGATCGATCTGTTTCAGCAAAAGCAGACCCGCAAGGACGGTAATGGTCGAGATGGCGCCAAGAGAGAAAAATCCCATGCCGAACGCCATTCCGAGCCCCGCAACCACCCAGAGGGTTGCGGCTGTCGTCAGCCCCCTCACGGTGGCCCCCTCCTTGAGGATCACGCCCGCGCCAAGAAAACCGATACCGGTTACGATCTGGGCCGCCGTACGGGAAGGATCGATGCGCAGGAGGGACTGCGCATTGTAGGCACCGTACTTGAGGAAAAACGTCTCGGAGATGATCATCACGGTACAAGCGCCGACCGAAACCAGCAGATTCGTCCGCAACCCCGCAGGTCGCCCCCGTTTCTCCCGTTCCCATCCGACGAGCCCACCCGCAAGGGCAGCGAGAAACAGCTTCAGCAGGATCGCCAGCTCATAGCTTCCGAACAGCTTGGGATCGAAAAACATATCTCACCTCTCGGGCAGGAACGAATTCAACAGATTCCCCGGCCAGGAACGATCGCCGACATTCCTTGTTCTGCATTATCCCCGAATGTTCATCGCAAGTCCTGGATTTCGAGAGGGCGCACCGAAAACCGGGAATTTCGCGGGCCGGCAACGTCCCGGGGGAGGGAAGCCACGGAATCCCGGGTTCGCCCGGCGCCCGCTTCACGGGGTGGATGCGGTGCCGAAAAAGCGATATCCTGTATGGCACCCGCGTCAATCGTATCCTGCAAGGGAGAAACCAGCGACAACGCCATCATCGGGATGTGGGAGAAGACGATGGAAAGCCCCGGCATGATCATTTCCTGGATGGTCGATTCGATCACCAACCTGCCTGCATCCCTGTTTGATCCGAAATATCAATGGCCGATCTTCGCCCTGTTTGTCCTGGTGGTCCTGTACTCGATCGTTTCATCCATCAACCGCCTGAAGAGAAATATCGCATCCGTATCCTCGGAGTTTTCGGCGATCCGATCAATCCTCAAGAAAATCGAATGGTCCCTTGACAGACAGGAGGGGAACCGCACCCCGGTCGCCAAGGAGGATAAAGCCATCCGGGACCTTCTTTTTCAATTGGACAATGACCCTTTGGAAAAGGATCGTTGACCGGCCCCGCGATCGTCGGGATCTTCTCCCCGTGTTCCTTCCTCCCGGGTATACCGTCTCGCAAGTAGCTTGACGCACCGAGAGCGTAGATGCGCCGCGCCGTGCTGCGGCGCGCGACTGAGGCATACCGTTGGGTATGGTGAAGAAGCGCAACGAAGCTTTCGCTGCTGCAGCGGCGCTCGAATGCCAAGGCATTTGCGAGACGGCGCACTAGCGTGCAGGTGCCGCCATGGAGGGGGGGGCGGGCATCCGCGCGAGCAGACCGATTACCTTCGATACGGCTTCGGCCAGGTCCAGGGTAAATGCCATCATGGAAGAGGATTCCCGCGTAACGCCGAGATCCCGAAGGCCCTCCATGGCCTCGCCGTCCATGGTATCTCGATAGAGTCCCCCGGCGTGGGCAATCATCCCCTCGCCGTGCTCCAGGGAAACGCGGTCCACTTCCCCCGCCATGCCCATTCGGGCGATCATGATCAGGTTTGCCCCTTCGGAGGCCATCCCCAGGGAGTGGTTCAGGATGATGTTCATCCGTTGCAGGGTCCTCGTGCGGTGCGACGACATGCGGTCGACGTCCAGTTTCTCGAGATGTTTCATGTACGCAAGCATCGCCTCTCCAAGCTCCCGGCTGTATTGCATGAGAGAGGATGCCGCATGACCGCGTCCCGACAGCGACGCCATTTCGGGACCGCTGAGTGTGCGACGGATGAGCTCCCTGCCGTTTGCGATCATCATCTGCCCATGCCGGAGGGTGGGTCTGTCCAGGGCCGGAGTCGTCTGCATGCCGGCGAGCATGACCAGGTTGGAGCCTTCCGCCGCCATCGATATCCCCTGATTCAACAGGATGTGAAGGTGGTGTAACTTCATCTCGGTGGCTTCTTCCGTTCCGCGCTTCGCCTCCCCGAAGGAAGGATGCGGCATCAGCAGGGAAACCGACGCGATGATCACCCAATACAGAGCGAAACGTTTTCCGGTCATCTCAAGTCTCCTCGAATGCCAGTTCGTATTACGGCGCGGCACGGGGGGTTGCATTTCCGCATCCCGTGACGCCACCCCCCATTATCCCGCAGTCCATCGGAGGAAGCTCGCTCAAACGTTCGGTTTTGGCGGAGACATGCTCACGCCGCGGGGAGGATCAAGGTGAATCCGTCTCTTCGGTGAAAGTCCGGCAGGGGGCCGGGATGGACGAACGCCCAGTGGCTTGTCATGCCCGTTACGGTCCTGATGACGGCGCAGACGGCGACCTCGATGGTCTTGCCTGCCGGGATGATTTTCCCCATCCAAAGGTCCAGGGAAAGCCTGATGGCCCCGGGTTCGGTCAGGACACGGAAGGGGAGTGACCCAAAGGCCGGCTCCTCCCGCATCCCCTTCCGGGACGATGTGAAGCGGTAGACATTCCAGTTCCCGGCCGGCGAGAGGTTGAATTCCCAATAGCGTGCCGAACCCTTTTCCGCGATGAATAGCTCCAGGCAGGTTTTCTCCCAAAGGCGGTACCGTCTTCCCGGTGAATCCTCCGGCGAGGGGATTGCGAGCTCCGAATGGTCCCCCAGGAGCGCCAAGCCAAGGGACAGCGTGTTTCCGCGCCTCCCGATTGTCCCCAAGATCTTGAGATCAAGCCGATTTTCCTCTCCGGGAAACGGCTTCAGGGTATAGCTCTGGAGATCCACCTGTTGTCCCGGCGTCGTGGAAGAGAGAGGCGGCGCCCGTTACGGTTTGTACCGAAGATGCCGGGCCCGCCGCTTTGCGAAGGCCCGTTCCTCGCGCGCCCACTCCGCCGCGAGGTCGCGCCACCCCAGGCCGCGCTCGAGCGCTTCCCGTTCGCGCGCCGAGCCGCATAGTAGGTCGAAGGCGGGCACGTGCTCCACGAACTCGTAGGGCTCGGTCCGCCATCGGAAACGTTTGGGATTCTGGGCGCGGGCCGCAGCGACGCAGGCGATGCCGGTGCGGAAGGGACGAAACGCCTCCCGGTCGGCGACCACGACCTCGACGCCGTGGCAGC
>JBAUKK010000226.1:0-8135 GCA_049577645.1 Candidatus Deferrimicrobiaceae bacterium | reverse complement strand
GCTTGGGCGTGCGGGGACGCTCCTCTCCCGTATCCCGAAGAGGAATCAGGAATGTCCGCGGGGAGTGAAACAGGAGTGTCCCCCCGTAGCGCCTCCGCCTCCCGCTGAAGCTCCGGAATGACGCCGTACTTGAGCTCCGACGCCCTTCCGAGGTTCCCTTCCCTCTCGGCTCGCTGCATCTCCGAGATGGCCCGTTCGATCTTCTCCTTGATCTCGCGGCTCTTCCCGATGCCCTTCTTCTCCGCTTCCCACCGGGACCGGTACCCGGCAACCTTTTCCCTGATGGCAGTCAGCTCGTCCTGAATGCGGGCGAGACGCTGTCCCGAGGCGGCGTCCGACTCCTTCGACAGGGCCTGTTTCTCCATCTCAAGCTGTATGATCTTCCTCTCGAGCTCGTCGATCTCGGTGGGTACGGAATCGATCTCTATCTTGAGTTTCGAGGCGGCCTCGTCCACCAGATCGATCGCCTTGTCGGGCAGGAACCGGTCGGAGATATACCGGTTCGAAAGGGTGGCCGCAGCGATGAGGGCCGAATCCTTGATCCGGACGCCATGGTGCACCTCGTACCTCCCCTTGAGGCCCCGCAGGATCGCGATCGTATCCTCGACCGACGGCTCCTCCACGAGAATGGGCTGGAACCGCCTCTCCAGCGCCGCGTCCTTCTCCACGTACTTGCGGTACTCGTCCAGAGTGGTCGCCCCGACACATCGCAGCTCCCCCCGGGCGAGGGCGGGCTTCAGCATGTTGGACGCATCCATCGCCCCTTCCGCCTTCCCGGCCCCCACGAGCGTGTGCAGCTCGTCGATGAAGAGGATCACCCGCCCCTCCGCGGCGGCGATCTCCTTAAGGACCGCCTTGAGCCGGTCCTCGAACTCGCCGCGATACTTCGCGCCGGCAATCAGCGCCCCCATGTCCAGAGCGAGAACCCGTTTGTCCCGAAGGCCCCCGGGGATGTCACCGGAGATAATGCGCTGCGCCAGCCCTTCGGCGACCGCCGTCTTCCCCACTCCCGGGTCTCCGATCAGGACGGGATTGTTCTTCGTCCGGCGGGAGAGGACTTGAATCACCCTCCGGATCTCGTCGTCCCTCCCGATCACGGGATCGAGCTTTTCCCGGCGCGCCAGTTCGGTAAGGTCACGGCAGTACTTGTCGAGCGCCTGGTACTTCGCCTCGGGGTTTTCGTCCGTCACCCGCTGCGTTCCGCGGATGGAGGTGAGCGCCGAAAGGAGCCCCTCCCGCGTCACACCGTTCTTGCGGAGCAGATCCGCAACGGCTCCCGGTTCGGAAGTCATGGCAAGGAGAATGTGCTCCGCGGAGATATACTCGTCCCGGAACGCGTCCGCCTCCGAGAGCGCCCGGTGGAACAGGGGCTCCATCCGCGGGGAGAGCACCCGGCTCACGGCCCCCGAAACCTTGGGGAAGGAATCGAGCAGGGAGGTCGCCCCGGACAGCAGACGCGGGGCCGGTACCCCCGCACGGGAAAAGAGATCCGCCGCCACGCCCCCTTCCTGCCGAAGGAGGGAAAGGAAGAGATGCTCCGGCTCCACCTGCCCGTTGCCCGCCTCCGAGGAAATGCGAACGGCGTCCTGCAGGGCCTCCTGCGATTTCACTGTCAGCTTGTCCAGAGATATCATCGGATATTCTTGCCGCTCGGCCAGGGGGACATTCCTATCTCGAGTTCCATGTTGAGGAGTGTTTCTCCCGGTGCAGGAGTGTCCCCCGCCATCCGTCCTCTCGGGAAGTGTTTCCCTGACGAAGTTACCGGTTCTTCACCGCGAGGAAGATCCGCCCCTCCCCCCGCTCCACCAGGAAGAGGACGGTCTTTTCCTCCTTTACCTTCGAGATCTTCTTTTCAAACTCACGGGAATCCTTGACGGGCATCCGGTTGATCGCCCGGATCACATCCCTCTCGTGGAAGCCGGCATCGTCGGCCTGGCTTCCGGGTTCGACCGAGGTGACCAGCACGCCCTCCGGATTCTCCAGGTTCAGGTGCCGGGCGATTTCCGGCGTGATGTCCTGGACCGTGAGTCCCAGCCCCTTCGAGAGATCCGGCCCGCCGGCGCGTTCATGCCCGGCTTCCGGCTCCATCTCCGTGATGGAGACGGGAACCTTCCTCTCCTTGCCGTCGCGGATGACGATCACCTCCACCTTCTTCCCCGGCGTCGTCGAGGCGACGATCTGGGGAAGATCGTGCTCGCTTTCCACGCTCTTCCCGTCGAAGGAGACAATCACGTCCCCGGATCGGATACCGGCCTTCTCCGCCGGCCCATCCTTGGTGACGTCAGCCACCAGGGCGCCCTTTTTCCCCGGTACGGAAAGCGACTCCGCCAAATCCGGAGTCAGCCGCTGGATGTAGACGCCGAGCCAGCCGCGGGTGACCTTTCCCTTCTCCTTCAGCTGGCCGAGGACCGATTTGGCCAGATGGATCGGGGTCGCAAAACCGATCCCCTGCCCCCCCTGGATAATCGCCGTGTTGATCCCCACGACCTCGCCCTTCAGGTTGAACAAGGGCCCTCCCGAGTTCCCCGGGTTGATCGATGCGTCGGTCTGGATGAAATCGTCGTACGGACCGGAGCCGATCACCCGCCCCTTGGCGCTCACGATCCCCGTCGTGACGGTGTGCCCGAGGCCGAACGGGTTTCCGATGGCCACTACCCATTGCCCGATCTCCAGCCCTTCCGAGTCCCCAAGCGGGACACCCGGGAGCTCCCTCCCCGCCTTGATCTTGATGAGGGCAATGTCGGTCTTGGGGTCGGTGCCGACGATCTCCGCCTGGAACTCCTCCTTGTCCAGCAGGATCACCGTAATCTCGTCCGCTTTCTCGACAACGTGGTTGTTGGTGAGAATGTACCCGTCATCGGAGATGATGAACCCGGACCCCAGGCTCCGCCGCTTCTGCTCCCGGGGGATGTTCCCGAAGAAGTTGTGGAAGAACTCCTCGAACGGATCCTGCTGGCCGAAGGGGGAGCGCATGCGCGGCCTGCGGACCCGGACCACCTGCGTCGTGCTGATGTTTACGACCGCCGGCGACACCTCTTTCACGAGGGCGGGGATGTTCTCTATCGAGAGGGATTCGCCGACAGCAGCGGGCGCCGCCTCGCCAGCTTTTTCTTTCCCGCCGCTTTCCGCGCTGGTGAGGGGAGACAGGTTCAACGCCGCCGACAAAACCACCCCTGCGGCCACCGCAGCGAGCAGAAGACCGACAATCTTGCCTTTACCGATCATGTTTTCTTCCCTTCCGGTTCCTGCCCCGCCTTGGGAGCGGAAACCCCCGCCTTGAGCGCCGCCACGTACGCCATCCGGAGGTGGTAGAGCCCCTCCGAGAGAACGCTCGTTTCCTCCTCTGTCAGGTTCCCCTTCGTCTTCTCCTTGAGAATGTCGAGGAGGTCGATGGAATCCTTGGCGGCCGGGAGGTTCACCGGGGATTGTCGGCCGTCGCCGGCCTGGACCATTCCCAGGTTGACCATCGTTCCCATCTGGAGAGACATCACGAGATCGAGAAACGACGGCCCTCCCAAGGGCGATTTCTCTTCTCCGGGGCCTTTCTTCCCATGGACACTCCCCGGGTCCTCTCGGTTCCCGGCATCGGCGGGCGGTTTGGGCGGCGGCGCCTTCTCCTTCTCCCGTTCCTCATCCGGCACGCCGCGCTTGTCGACGATCTTGAATCCCTTCTTCTCCTGTTCAGACATTAAATCGGCACCCCCTCCGCGATTACGACCACCTCCCCGCCTTCCTCCTCGACGAGGAAGCGATCGGACTCTTTCCACTTGAGCGTGATCGGCATCTTCACCTTCTCGTCGATGTGCCTCTTGAGCAAACGGGCCCCGTATTTCACGCTGAAGCCCGTCGAGGACAGAGCGTTCAGGGAGGCGTCGGAGAAGAGAAGCGTCTTGCCCGAGGCGGCCATCATCTTCCGCACCGACTCGAGGTAGATCACCGCGATCCGCTTCACTTCGTCGAACGTGAGGGGGGAGAAGACGATGATGTCGTCAAGACGGTTGATGAATTCCGGATTGAACCGGTTGTCCACCGCCTTGAGGACGCTTTTCTTCACCGGCTCGAAGTTTTCGGTGCCGGTCGAAAATCCCAGGGGGCGGGTCAGCTTCGAAAGTTCCTCCGCGCCCAGATTGCTCGTCATGATGATGATGGCGTCCGAGAAGTAGACCTTCTTTCCGCGGCCGTCGGTAAGCCAGCCTTCGTCGAAGACCTGCAGGAAGAGATTGTGCACGTAGGAATCCGCCTTCTCGATCTCGTCGAGAAGAACGACCGTGTAGGGATTGTCCCTCACCTGGTTGGTCAGGATCCCCCCCCTCTCTGAGCCGACGATGCCGCGCGGCATTCCGATGAGCTTGTCCACGGCGAGGGCCCCGTCCCGGTACTCGGACATGTCCACCCGGACCATGAGGCGATCGCTCCCGAACAGGTACTCCGCGAGCGCCTTCGCCATCTCCGTTTTCCCGACGCCCGTGGGGCCGAGGAACAGCAGGACGCCGTCCGGCCGGTAGACGTTCTCCTTGAGCGGGCCCTTGTTCAGCCGCAACGCCTTCCCCACGGCCCGGATCGCCTCCTGCTGGCCGACCAGACGCCGGCCGATCCTTTCCTCCAGGTCCCCGAAACGGTCGAGAACATCGCGTTGCACGATGTCTGCGGGAGTCTTCGTCTCCTCGGAAATCACCCCGAGGACGTCCCCGCTCCGCACAGTCATCTTTCTGTCCCCGCGTATCTCGACCCGGACGCATGCCGTGTCGATCCAATTGATGATCTTGTCGGGAAGCCGCAGCGACCTCGCGTACCGGTCGGACATGGAGAGGGCGAATTCGATCGCCTCGTCCGCGATCTCCACGGCGTAATTGTTCTCCAACCTGGGCTTCAGACCGAACAGGATTTCCCGCGTCTCCTCGATCGTGGGCTCCTCGATCTTGACGACGCGGAACCGGCGCGCGAGCGCCTCGTCCTCCTGGATGATCTCCTTGAACTCGGTCACGGTGGTGGCCCCGATGATCTGGACCTCCCCCCGGGCAAGCGAGGACTTGAAAATGTTCGCCGCATCGGAGGGGACGCCCATCGCGGAACCGGCCCCGATCAGGGTGTGCGCCTCGTCGATGAACAGGATCAGGTTCCGGCGTTCCCTGACCTCCCCGATGACCTTCTCGATCCGGTCCTCGAACATTCCGCGGAAGACCGTTCCCGCCACCACCGTGTTCATCTGGAGGTTGACGATCTGGTGGGCCCGAAGGCGCTCCGGAACCCTGTGCGGTTCGTACTCCAGCCGCATCGCGAGCCCCTCGACCAGCGCGGTCTTCCCGACGCCGGGGTCCCCGACGATCATCACCGAGTTGCTGCGGTCCTTGTGGCAGAGGTACTCGATCACCCGGTCGATCTCCCGGTCGCGTCCCACGATCGGCGGGATCTTGCCCTCCCTCGCGAGAAGGTTCAGGTTCACCCCGAACGTCCGCAGGTTGGCGGGCAGCTCGTACCTCTTGCGGAACTCCTCGACCTTCTCCTCCCGGCTGCGCAACTGGGTCGAAAAACGGGAAAGGGCGACGGCGGGGTCCACCCCGTAGTTCTTGAGGATCCGGGCGGGTATCGAATGAACCTCGTGGAAGATCCCCAGGAAAAGATCCGCGGCGTCGATCTGGGGGCGGCGGTTCCTCTGCGCCGTCTCCCAGGCCACCCGGAAGACCTGCTTCGTGGCCGGGGGGACCTTGAGACCCACGCCGAGGTACTGGCGGGAGATGTTGAGGTGCTCGTTCACCGAGTAGAGCACCGCCTCGACGGAAAGGCCCACGGACGACATGAGCTCCCGGAAAATGGTCTTCTCCTGCTCGGCGAAGGCGATGAACAGGTGCTCGAGGCCCAGATAGTAGTGGTGCCGGCGCTGCGACTCCTCGATGGAGGCGTTGAGCATCCGATGCCCGGATTCGGACAGCTTCTCCCGGTAGAAGGATATCTCCATCATGGGATTTGCGATTCTCCTCTCCCGCCTTCCGGCGACCCGTCCATCAGGCGCCCACCCGCATCGCGCGCAGTCTCTCCACCCTCTTCTCCATGGGCGGATGCGTGCTGAACAGCGACATCATTCCTTTGCCGGACAGCGGGCTCATGATGAACATGTGGGCGGTCGCAGGCGTGGACTCGAGGGGAATCCGCTTCGACGTGCCGGCGATCTTCTCCAACGCACGGGCAAGCGAATCGGGCCGCCCGCAGAACCGGGCGCCGCTTGCGTCGGCCTGGTACTCCCGCGACCGGGACACCGCCGTCTGGACGAGCATGGCGCCGATCGGGGCGAGAATCGCCATCGCGATAAGCCCCAGGCCCCCGCCTCCCCCCTCCCGGTTCCTTCCGCCGCCGAATATCGCGGCGAACTGGGCGAAGCGGGCCAGCATCATGATGGCTCCCGCAAGCGTCGCAGCAATCGTCCCGATCAGGATGTCCCGGTTCTTCACGTGGGCCATCTCGTGGGCGAGCACCCCTTCCAGTTCGTCCGGGGCGAGAATCTTCGTGATCCCCCGCGTTACGGCGACCGCGGCGTGCTGCGGGTTCCTCCCCGTGGCGAACGCGTTGGGGGAATCACTGGGAAGGATATAGACCTTCGGCATCGGAACGGATGCCGCCGTCGCCAGCCGGTGGACCATGGCATGCAGCTCCGGCGCCTCCGCCTCGGAAACTTCCCGGGCACGATACATCTTGAGCACGATCTTGTCGGAGAACCAGTAGGCCCCGGCGTTCATTAGTACGGCGAAGGCGAACGCCATGACCATTCCTCCCCGACCTCCCACGTAGCTCCCGATCGCAACGAACAGAACGGTCAGAAGAGTAAGCAGGACCCCGGTCTTTAACGTATTGCCCATGTCTGTCGCTTCTCTCCTCTCTTGCGTATTGATTCCATTATATCCAAATCAGTTCCACCTGCCCCGCAAATTCGGGTCCTCGAACGCCGCCAGCCGCTCGATCAGCGCCAAAAGCTCCTCGGATTGTTCTTTCGGGACAGCCACTTGCAAAACAACGTACTGGTCTCCCCGGGACGAGGTCCCGGTTTTCGGGACGCCACGCCCACGCAGTCGAAGCTTTTTGCCGCTCGACGACCCTGCCGGAACCGAAACCGCCACCGGGCCGTCGATCGTAGGCACCGATATCTTCGCTCCTTTCACGGCCTCGGAATAGGTGACCGGGACGTCAAGGTGGATATCGCTCCCTTCCCGGCGGAAATACGGGTGGGGAATCATCCGGAAACGGATGATGAGGTCCCCGCTCCTCCCCTGTCCGACCCCCACCGCCCCCTTGCGCGCCACGCGGATCGTTGACCCGTCCTGCGCTCCGGCGGGGATCCGGACCTTGATTCGCTCGGTCCCCTCCGTCATGCCCGCTCCCCCGCACTGGATGCACGCCCGGCGCCCCGACAGGCCGGATCCCCGGCAGGCCGCACACGCCCTCGGCCGCCGGTATTCCAGGGTCCGTACCGACCCCCGCGCCATGTCGAGGAAATCGACCGCGAGTTCCATCGTAAGATCGGCCGCGCGGGCGGCAGGTTGCGCGTAGCCGCTCCCGCGAAACAGGTCCCCGAAGATGTCCCCGAGATCGAAGGACTCCCCGGAGGCATCGCTCCCTCGGTCGAAATCGAATCCTCCCGTCCCCCGGAACGGTCCTCCCCCGGTGAATACCCCTTTTCGCAGCGCATCGTATTCCTTCCGTTTCTTTGCATCGCCCAGAACCTCATGCGCCTCGTTGATATCCTTGAACCGGCTTTCCGACGCTTTGTCCCCGGGGTTTACGTCGGGATGGCACTTCTTCGCCAGCCGCCGGAAGGTTTTCCGGATTTCGTCCGGAGAGGCGTTTTCCGAAACGCCCAGCACCTCGTAATAGTTCTTCCTGGGATCCATCCCCTGTACAGTCATCCCCTCCCCGGGAGAAACTCGCGGGGAACCGTTTCTCTCCCCGGCACCCGGAAACCATCATTATTTTACATCCACTTCGATCTGCTTCGGCTTCTTCTGTTCCTTCTTGGGCAGCTTCACCTCGAGAACACCGTCCTGGAACCGGGCGGTCACCTTCTCCTGGTCGACGGATACCGGCAGGGAGAACGAACGCTGGAAACTCCCGTACGACCGCTCGATCCGGTGATAGCTCTCCTCCCT
>JBAUKK010000225.1:0-3460 GCA_049577645.1 Candidatus Deferrimicrobiaceae bacterium | reverse complement strand
CTACGGTATTGGAGAGAATCTGCATGGCTCCATCCCTTTTCTTTTGATTTTTCGTTGCGAATCGCTGGCGTTGTATTCTGTATACCGAGAGAGCATAGGCCTAAATAAGCGGAGATGTCAATCTTGCTCTCGGGGGCGGCCGGCACCGCTTGGTTCGCACCCTCAAGGTAGGGAAAACGGTTGACGCCCGATTGCATCCCTGGTATCATTCCGTTATTCAGACAACCTGACCGGACTACCAACCAATTGCCCGAGGATACCGCCTTGTCCCGACGGGACGTAGGTCCGATTCGCGTTCCGGGGAAATGGGGGAAGATGAAACGTATTGCTCGCATCCTTCTGACGACAATGACCCTGTGGCTTTTCCTCGTCGTTCTCGCAAATGCCATGATGATCTGGACAGGCCCCGCATCCGGTTATGGCCCATCCTGGGTTTCCCAGGAGGAACTCCTCTCGCTGGCACGGCACCATGGCACGGACGCCCTGAAAATCACGGAGCTCGACGTATCCATCTGGCGCGACGGGCATTGGATTAGGGTACTGAAAAACCAGCGGATCTGACCTCCTTCCGCGGCTCCTTTCCTTCCGCTTCTCATTGCATTTTACAATTGCTACCATCGGGGTAGGGACGGCGGCGTCATCCCGGTCTGGATCGGTGGGGAGAGGAAATGACCCAGGTGCTTTCGGTGTGCGGGGAGAAGGGGCGGTCCGGGAAAACGCCCTTGTTCGCGGCGATGATTCTGCTCCTGATGGCGGGAGGGCCGTCGATCGCCGGCGCGGCGGATCGGGTTCCCGCGGAGGGGCACGGCGACAGGAGCGCGGGGCCGGCATACCCCGGATGCGACAAGGTTTCAAATGATGATGCGGCGCTCTTCCGGTGCCTCAAAGATGCTTCGGAAGGAGGGGATCCCCTTGCCCGGCAAAACCTGGGGGATCTGTATGAAGCGGGGCGCGGCGTTCCCCGGGATCCGGCGGAAGCGGTGAAATGGTACCGGAAGGCGGCGGAACAGGGAAATCCGGACGCACAGGCAAGTCTCGGGGATGCCTATGCGTTCCACCAGCAGGATTACACCGAGGCGTTGGTGTGGTACCGGAAGGCGGCGGAACAGGGAAATGCCAACGCCCTGTACGGCATCGGCGTGCTGCATGCCAACGGCCTCGGCGTCCCGCGCGACCGCGCGGAAGCGTTGGAATGGTACCGCAAGGCCGCGGAACGAGGGAACCCGAAGGCGCAAAGCAGCCTCGGGAGGGCATACGCGTACGGAGTCGGCGTGCGTCGGGACCCATCGGAAGCGTTGCGGTGGTTCCGGCGGGCCGCGCAGCAGGGTAACGCAGGCGCCCTTGACTGGCTCGCGTCCGTGGCGGAAAGGGGCGCCCCCGAAGTGCAATATGCCCTCGGGGCGATGTATGCGGATGGACAGGGAGTCCGCCGTGATCCGGCCGAAGCGGCGAGATGGTTCCATAAGTCGGCGGAACAGGGCTATGCGGATGCCCAGAAAGACCTCGGGTGGATGTACGCCAATGGAGAAGGAGTGACGCGGAATGACGAAGAAGCGGCGAAATGGATCCGGAAAGCCGCCGACCAGGGAGACACCCAGGCCCAGAACAACCTCGGGGTGATGTACGCGACCGGACAGGGGTTGCCGAAGGACTATGCCGAAGCGGCGAGGTGGTTTCGCATGGCGGCGGACCGCGGGGATGCAAAGGGAAAGGAAAACCTGGAAAAGCTGAATACCCTTTTCCGTCCGGAAACGAAATGACGCGGGCGATATTTCGGATAGGGTGCGGGGAAAGGGGGCATCCGTACGGGATGCGCATGTCACCGCCGCAAGGATAGGAAAGGAGTCAGTGATGGGGGAATCGACCTCGGTCATTCCCGACCGTTTCGTCCAGACCGGCCTGAGCATTCTCCACATCCTCTTCTCCGGTTGCCGCCCGAAAAACTTTGCCGTCCGTCTGTGGGACGGGACGGTCCGGAAGCCCGAAGCGGGGCGGGAACCGGTTTTCACCCTGGTGATCAACCGTCCCGGAGCGCTTCGCCGGATGTTCTGGCGGATGTCCGATCTTGCGCTCGGCGAAAGCTATATTTACGGTGATTTCGACGTCGAGGGAGATTTCGAGTCCGCGTTTGCGCTTGAGGATTACTTGGCCGGTCTGCGTCTGGGGGTCGCCACCCGGCTCCGCTGCGCGAGGCAAATGATGAAGCTGCCATCCGACGACCGTCCTCCCGCGGGCAAAAGGGCTTACGGTTTGTCGGGAGCACCCCATTCCTTGGGGCGCGACAGGGAAGCCGTGAGGTATCACTACGACGTGTCCAACGATTTCTTCGCCCTCTGGCTGGATCGCCGGATGGTCTACTCCTCGGCGTATTTCACCGACCCGGGGGACGAGCTGGAAGCGGCCCAGGAGCGAAAGCTGGATTATATCTGCCGGAAACTTCGCCTTCGCCGCGGGGAGCGCCTGCTGGACATCGGTTGCGGATGGGGCGGACTGGTCATACACGCAGCGAAAACCAGGGGAGTGGAGGCGGTCGGAATCACGCTCAGCAGGCCTCAGGCGGAACTGGCATCTGCGCGCATCCGGGAGGAGTGTCTGACGGGCCGCTGCCGGGTGGAGGTCCAGGATTACCGGGAGATCGACGCGCCGGAGCATTTCGACAAGATCGCCAGCGTAGGGATGTTCGAGCACGTGGGGGAAAGCCGCCTGGAGGAGTACTTCGCCCGGGCCTGGCGGTTGCTCCGACCCGGGGGTGTCTTTCTCAACCACGGAATCGCGTGGAACGCGAATCAGCCGATGCGTCCCGGTCCGTATTTTTCGGACCATTACGTCTTCCCGGATGGCGACCTCGTTCCCGTCAGCACCACGTTGCGCGCTGCCGAGCGTAGCGGTTTTGAAGTCCGCGACGTGGAGAGCCTGCGGGATCATTACCTTATCACGCTCCGCCACTGGATTCGCCGCCTCGAGTCCCGGCACGAAGAGGCGCGGCGTGTAACGGACGAGGTTACCTGCCGCGTGTGGCGACTTTACCTGAACGCCGCGGCCTATCGGTTCCGGGTGGGCGTCTACAACGTATACCAGTCTCTCCTCGCAAAGTCCGACGGAGGGAGAAGCGGTATGCCCCTGTCCCGGGCGGACTGGTACTCCTGACCCGGCGGATCTTCTACGCTTTTCTCTCCATCGGCAGGGACAACACGGCGTTACCGGCGGCGTGCGCTATGTTTCGGACGATCTTCCATTCCTCCTCGACGAGTTTCCGGGCCGAGGTCCAGGGACTCGGCTCGATCGTCTTCCGGGAAGGCTTTCTCCCGATAAGGGATTGGTAGAGGGCGAGGGTATGTTCCGCGGTATTCGGAAGGGAGAAGGAATCCACCGTCCTTGCGACTCCTTCCCCGATGCGCCGTCGTTCTTCCGGGGAAAGCCCGGCGACCCAGGAGAGGGCGGAGACAAACTCCTCCTGGTC